>CALWMQ010000094.1 GCA_944382025.1 uncultured Clostridia bacterium
CGTGATTCTGGATACCGCCGGACGGCTTCATATCGACGAGCAGCTGATGAGCGAGCTGAAAAATATCCAGTCCGCGGTGGACCCCCATGAAATCCTGCTGGTGGTGGACGCCATGACCGGTCAGGACGCGGTGAACGTGGCGTCTGCCTTTAATGAAGCCCTGGGCATCGACGGGGTGATCCTGACCAAGCTGGACGGCGATACCCGAGGCGGCGCCGCCCTGTCCGTCAGGGCAGTTACCGGCAAGCCCATTAAGTTTGCCGGTATCGGCGAGAAACTGGATGATCTGGAGGTGTTCCATCCGGAACGGATGGCCTCCCGGATTTTGGGCATGGGGGATGTGATGTCCCTGATTGAGAAAGCCCAGCAGCAGATCGATGAGAAAGAAGCCCGGGAACTGGCCAAAAAGATGCAGCAGGATAAGTTTGATTATAATGACCTGCTGGATCAGTTCCGCCAGATTCAGAAAATGGGGGACATCAAAGGGATGCTGGGAATGATCCCGGGCCTTGGCAAGCAGCTCAGGGATGTGGACATCGATGAGAAACAGTTTTCCCGGGTGGAGGCTATCATCCTGTCCATGACCAAGGAGGAACGCTCCAAACCGGATCTGATTAATCCTTCCCGCAAGCGGCGTATTGCCGCCGGCTGCGGCATGAAGGTGGAGGATGTCAACCGGCTGGTCAAGCAATATGAAACCATGCGCCAGCTGATGAAGCAGATGAAGGGCATGGGCAAAAAGAAGGGTCGGGCTGGGTTGGCCAGTATGTCGGCCCTTATGAACCGGGGCGGCGGCCCCCGCTTTGGGTTTTAGGTATTCAATCCATTATCCGTGGTTGAAGATATATCAATTTTAGTTTGTGGAGGTACTATCATGGCTGTTAAAATCAGGCTGCGCCGTATGGGCGCCAAGAAGGCTCCTTTCTACCGTATTGTGGTGGCGGATTCCCGCTATCCCCGGGATGGCCGCTTTATTGAAGAGATCGGCTACTACAATCCCCTGGAGGATCCCGCTGTGGTGAAGGTGGATACCGAAAAGGCTCAGAAATGGATTGCCAACGGCGCCCAACCCACCGATACTGTGAAGGATCTGCTGAAAAAAGCCGGAATCTGATCTGGGCAGTTCACCGATAATAAGACAGGAAAGGCGTGAGAACGTATGAAAGAACTGTTGTTGACCATCGCCCGCGGCCTGGTGGAAGACCCCGATGCCGTTGAGGTCGTTGAGGACGCACCTGCCGAGGACGGCACCATCGTGCTGCATCTGCATGTAGCGCCTGACGACATGGGCCGCGTGATCGGCAAGCAGGGCCGCATTGCTAAGGCAATGCGCACCGTTATGCGTGCCGCCGCCACCCGTCAGGACACCAAGGTGTCGGTGGAGATCGATGACTGAGGCGCTGTTACGGCCGTTCATCGTCTCCATTGGGATATGGTGAGAAACCGCCCTTCGCAGCGGACGGGGATCACGGATACTCCGTGAGTGCCGCCCGCCACGGAGGGCGCGTTTTTATGAGACGTTATCCTGTACAGATATGCCTCTTATATTTTAGGAACGCTGTTCCTCCGGAAGAGGGGAGGCTCTGCTGTATCGTGACAAAGGGGAGAAGTGTATGCCAAAGCAAACCTATTTAGAGGCGGGAAAAATTGTAGGGACACATGGGGTGCGGGGGGAACTGCGGGTTCAGCCTTGGTGCGACAGCCCACAGGTATTTGCTTCTTTAAAAACTCTGTATCTTGATCAAGGCAGCAGACCGGTCAAAGTCCAATCCCGCCCCCATAAAAATATAGTGCTGGTGAAGATGGAGGGAGTGGACACGGTTCAGGACGCGGCCGCCCTCCGGGACCAGGTGCTGTACCTGCACCGGGATGACCTGAAATTGGAACCAGGCCGATATTTTATCCAGGATCTGATAGGACTCCGGGTAGTGGACGCGGACGAGGAAACCGAGTATGGTATCTTAACTGATGTCAGTTCCACCGGCGCCAACGATGTATACCATATGCGGACAGGGGATGGGGAAGAAATCCTGATCCCTGTCATTCCCCAAGTGGTCATTGGCGTGGATCTGGATGGCGGTATGGTCCGTATCCGTCCAATGCCCGGCCTGTTTGACGAGGATCCACGGGATGTGTGCCGGGAATGATCGGGATATCCGCCTATAGGAGATGGATGTCCAAGAGCCGGAGAAACCGGTACGCTCCCCGGTGTCAGGCGGGCCATGTCAGGCTATGAACTCCTTTAAATTTGACAATCTGCGGTATCCGCCGGCTGATGGGAATTTGGCAGGATCCGGCTGGAACCAGCGGCGCCCCCCAGGCTCAAAGGATGCAGGAGAGCTGGTCCTATGATTGTTTCCCAGGTATTGACCTGTTGTGATTTGTTTGGAGGTTCTGTATGAGATTCGATTTGATGACCCTATTCCCGGAATCCTGTAAGGCGGTGCTGGGGGAGAGTATTCTGGGCCGGGCTCAGGAAAAAGGAATTCTGGAGATTTACTGCCACCAGATACGGGATTATACCCTGAACAAGCAAAAGCAGGTAGATGATTATCCCTATGGGGG
>CALWMQ010000095.1 GCA_944382025.1 uncultured Clostridia bacterium
AGATTGAAGGGGAAAAATCCAGCCTTCTGACAGCGGAGGAACTGGAAACCTTCCAACATACGTCCAAATCCTCCCAATGCGGCTTATGCGGTAACCATTGTCTGCTGACGATCAACGATTTCGGCAGCGGGCGCCGGTTTATTTCCGGTAACCGTTGTGAGCGCCCTCTGGGCAAGGGAAAGAAAAAAGATATTCCGGATATGTATAAATGGAAATATGAGCGACTGCGGACCCTGCCAACCATGGATGATCGGGTGAAGCCCCGTTGCGGCAGCGACGGAAAACGGCTGCGAATCGGTTTGCCTATGGTTTTGAATATGTATGAAAACCTGCCGTTCTGGCAGACGTTTTTCACCCGTTTGGGTTTTGAAATTGTCCTGTCCCCGGAATCCAACCGAGAACTGTACAGCCAGGGACAGTATACGATCCCGTCTGATACAGTATGTTATCCTGCCAAGCTGGCCCATGGCCATATGGAGAAGCTGCTGGACATGGGAGTAGATGCGATTTTCTACCCATGTCTGCCGTACAATTTTGATGAGAAAAAAGGGGATAACCATTATAATTGCCCGGTGGTAGCCTATTATCCGGAGCTGCTGGCGGCCAATATGGGACGCCTGAAGGAAACCCGGTTCCTCAACCCATATTTCGGTCTGCACCGTCCTGGGGATTTCGCCAAGAAAGCGGCGGAATATTTTGGAAAAGAGTTTGATATTCCCGCGTCCGAGGTCAAGAAGGCCGCGTCGGAAGCCTATACCGCCTATGCCGCCTACCTGAAGGAGATACGGCAAAAAGGTCGGGAAATCATCCGTCAGGCCAGGTCCAACGGCTGGCCTATTATCGTGCTGTCCGGGCGCCCCTATCATATCGACCCGGAAATTAACCATGGGATCAATGGGATGATCGCCTCCTTCGGCCTGGCGGTGGTCACCGAGGATGCGGTAGCCTTCCATTCTCCCAAGCAGCCGGTCAATGTCCTTAACCAGTGGACCTATCACAGCCGATTGTACAGTGCGGCGGAGTATGTGGCTACCCAACCGGATATGCAGCTGGTACAGCTGGTGTCTTTTGGATGCGGCATCGACGCGATTACTACCGATGAGGTTCGGTCTATTCTGGAAACCCGGGACAAGCTGTATACCCAGCTGAAAATTGATGAGATCAATAATCTGGGCGCGGTAAGGATTCGGATCCGCAGCCTGATGGCGGCTATGGAAGCCAAACTGGAACAGGCTCCCGAAACCCAGATCCTGATAGGATAAATCCCCCACAGAAAGGATGGGCTGTCATGGCTGAACTTGTATATAACCAGCAGGGACGCCTGCTCTTCACTGAAGAGATGAAGCAGGAATATACCCTGTTAATGCCTCAAATGCTGCCGGTGCATTTTACTATGCTGAAGCGTGTATTTGAAATGCAGGGGTTTCAGGTGGATATGTTGACCACCACCCACCGGGCTATTGTGGATGAGGGGCTCAAATATGTGCATAATGATACTTGTTACCCGGCGCTGCTGGTCATCGGCCAGCTGATCGACGCGGTGAAAAGCGGGAAATATGACCCGCACAAGGTCGCCCTGCTGATTACCCAGACCGGCGGCGGGTGCCGAGCCTCCAACTATATTCATCTGTTGCGCAAGGCCCTGAAACGGGCTGGATACGACTATATTCCGGTGATTTCGGTGAACCTGTCGGGGCTGGAGAAAAACCCTGGGTTCCGCCTGGATCTGAAAATGGTTCTTAAAATGGCCTATTCCATGATATATGGGGATATTCTGGTCAACGTGGCCAACCAATGCCGTCCCTATGAGCTGATGGAAGGGGAAACTGACCGGCGGATTGAAAAATGGGTGAACCGCCTGGTGGAAGATTTTCCTCAACGGGGCGCTTTCAAACGGAACCACGTGATTGACAATTTCAACGCTATCGTGGATGATTTCGCGTCCATTCCCCTGCATCGGACCAATAAGCCCCGGGTAGGCGTGGTAGGAGAGATTTATATTAAATATGCCCCTCTGGGGAACAATAATCTGGAGGATTTTCTCCGCGGTGAAGGCTGCGAACCGGTGGTTCCGGGAATTATGGATTTCATTATCTTCAAGTGCGACAACCGGGTAGAAGATCATCGGATTTACGGCGGGAAAACTGCTACGTATATAGGGGCCTCTTTCTTGAAAAAATACTGCGAAGGCTTACAGCGGGACATGATCGCCGCAATAGCCCGCCATCCGGAATTCCGTCCGCCCTGTACCTTTGCCCATCTGAAAAGCCTGGTCAAGGATTACCTGGGTTATGGTAATAAGATGGGGGAGGGCTGGCTGCTGACAGGGGAGATGCTGGAGCTGATCGATTCCGGCACAGTGAATATTGTCTGTACCCAGCCGTTTGGCTGCCTGCCCAACCATGTGGTGGGAAAAGGCATGGTTCGCCGGATCAAAGAAAAGCATCCCCAGTCAAATATTGTGTGTGTGGATTACGACCCCGGCGCGACTAGGATTAACCAGGAAAACCGGATTAAGCTGATGCTTTCCAACGCCAAGCTTGCCCAGAAAAAGCAGGCGGCCCATACGGTTCCAGCAGTTCAGACCGGGGACGGAGAACTGTCTGTGCCGATTTCCGGCGCAGGCCCGGCACAGACCGATACTGTCCAAGGGGCAGTATAACCGGACGGGCGCTGTCCGGTGATCTAAATGCATATTTTCTCTCCAGTGGCAGACACTAGCCGTAAACGGAACCGAGAGGACGGGTTTCCCTGATGGGATATCCCGCTGAATCACCCGGCCGGAGTTTGGAGGGAATTATGAATCGGAATGAGCAGCAGCCCGAAAAAAATACGGGCAATCAGAACCACGGGAAAGTGGAAGAAGCCGCTAACGTTCAGGATCAACTGAAAGATGTGGTGGAAAACGGGGCGGTGACCACGGACGATGGAAAACACGTGATCCACTGCCTGACCATTATCGGACAGATAGAAGGGCATTATGCCCTATCAAGTGAAAATAAGACAACCAAGTATGAACATGTGATCCCCCAGCTGGTAGCCATTGAGGAATCCCGGGAGATCGAGGGACTGCTGATCCTGCTGAACACGGTAGGCGGGGATATTGAGGCGGGACTTGCTTTGGCGGAGCTGATTGCGGGGATGAAAAAGCCCACTGTTTCCCTGGTGCTGGGGGGAGGGCATTCCATTGGTGTCCCCCTGGCGGTAGCCGCGAAGAAGTCGTTTATCGCCCCATCGGCCACCATGACCATCCATCCGGTACGGATTAACGGGTTGGTACTGGGTGTACCCCAGGCCTTTACCTATTTTCAGCGGATGCAGGAACGGATTACCCGGTTTGTTACCGATAACAGCCATATGGCTTATGACCGTTTCACCCAACTGTGCATGAATACCGATGAGTTGGCTACCGATGTGGGCAGCGTGTTGGATGGGGAAGATGCGGTGAAGGAAGGTTTAATCGATTCCCTGGGCAGCTTGTCCGACGCTATTGGCGCCTTGTATGATATGATTGACGGGGACCGAGAGGGGAAACAAACCCCTTGATTCCAGGAGCATGCCCCCGTCCGGCCGCAAAGGGGGACCCGGGGGGCACCGGCGGGAAATTGGAGG
>CALWMQ010000096.1 GCA_944382025.1 uncultured Clostridia bacterium
CTGCCATTTGGAGGAATAAACCTCATACGATTTACCCTGCCATTTCGGTCCGCCATTGGCATATCGTATGCAAATGGTGATGCCGAACCGGGTATTCTCTTTCTTTATCGCGTTGCCCTTCCCCCAAAGGCTGGCCACATAGGTATCTGTCTGCTGTGCGTCCGGACCCAGGGCTATCTTCTGCACCAATCCTGTTTGCTTATCAGGAGCCCCGTCCATCCATATTCCACAGCTCCCGTCTTTTGTATCGTATGTACGCACCACCTGGTCGCTGCTGTCCAAGATTTCCCATGGGCTAAAGGCATCCCGTTCAAACCCGCCGTTTTCCAGCAGGTTATACAGGTTAGCGGTGTCTCCCACCTCCACCTGCAGATCATCGATCCACAAGTCACCTACCGTGGCGTCCCGGTAACCCATAAAGACCCGCAGACGTTCTCCTTCATTTACCTGAATCGAACAGGTAACCCGTACCCATTCTTCCACACCCGTGGACGCAACCGCGGGAGCTTCCGCACGCCGTACCGTCTTGTCACTGCTGATATTCACCACTTCCAGGGTCAAAGCAGCTCCCGACCCATTGGTCAGCGTTTCCCCCTCTGTGTGGAAATACACCGAAGCCGTATACACCCCCGGTTCCAGCCCTTCATAATCCTGATTCTTCCACAGTATTCCCGGATTCGAACTGGTCTGGGACAGTTTCACGGATCCACTGGTGATATATCCCTTGGAACTGTCGTACACTGTTGTCTGGCTCTGCCCGCTTTTACTAATGAAGGTATTGTAGCCGTTGGCATTCTTCTGAAATCCCGGGTTTGTAGCCAGATTGATGGTGGATTTGTTGGAAGCGCCTGACTCCTGCAGTCGGTTCGGCGGTAATTCAATACCCTGCCCTCCTGTGGACGGTTCATTCATTTTGATATGAGTCCCGCCGAAAACTTCACTGCCGTCGGCGGTTTCGGTGGAGGTACTCACCGTCTGGCCGAAGTTGTTAAAAATATACGTATCCACCAGATCATCGCCATTGCCGTATACATCATCGGAACCCGCTGATCGGAAGACCGTGGTGTTGTAGTCCGGATAGCTAATGCCCATTTTCTGGCCTGTTGTGCCGTTTTGACCGTATTCCTGTACTTGGGTTACCCGGCCTTTGCCATCGTAGGAATACACCATTTTGCCGCCGTAGACGCTGTCTGAGGTATATTGGTTATACACCGTGGTAAGCCGGTTCTGGCTGTCATAAGCGTATTTTGTTTTTGTGCCGTCAGGATAGGTGATCATGGTCAGCAGCCGGTTAAGTCCGCTGCTTTTGTTATAACTATAGGTCGTTACCCTGCCGCTCTCATCGGTCACATTGGTCAGGTAACCATCCGTATCAATGGACATAAAGATGCTGTGACCGGCACCGTCCTCCGCTTGCTCGATATGGCTGATTCCATGGTGTGTGTTATGCCAATAGGTTATGGTATCATCCGACGTACGCACACAACGGACTAAATAACCATTAGGATCAAACGCCATGTAAGATTTATCCTTGAGAATCAATTTGGGGCCATCCAGCCATCCTCCTGTCTCGGATACCACCATATCCAAGCCGTCCTCATCTACAATCTCCTCTTGGTCATTCAAATAAAAGTAATGTTCTGTACCGTCCGCGTCAGTATAGATATACCTATAGCCAACATCATACAGGTCTTTCATGTCCCCGGTACTTGGGATTTTACACAGCTTCTGCTGAATGTTCAGCTTCCATCCCATGCCGGTCCGGGGATAGGCACCGGCATACGTGCTGCCGTTCCAATATTCCTCCCCCGCCTGCAAAGTATTGTAGATATGGCTCACTGACACAGGCATCACATTGCCGGAGGTTGCACCATCCACATGTTCAAACACCAGCCGCCCGGAATA
Source organism: uncultured Clostridia bacterium (assembly GCA_944382025.1). GTDB lineage: Bacteria > Bacillota > Clostridia > Oscillospirales > Acutalibacteraceae > UMGS1623. The sequence continues at coordinate 1,906 of CALWMQ010000096.1, forward strand.
ATCATTGATCATACCGGTCCCTCCACGACCCGCGCTCTGGTCATGATGGCTCCAGTAGCCTTCCACGCCTTTGGTGTCTCGGTACGAAATAATAAAACAAGGCACCTTATTGTAATAATCACCGTCGCTTTTGATGGAATAGTCGCTGGAATACAGACACACGCTTCCATCTGTACCTGGCGCTACCCGCAGCAGAACACCATAGTTGGCTCCACCATTATGCCAATACTGTACCGCCTTGGTGATATCAAACTCCACCGGTCGGAAATTCCATGCCGCATCTTCTGTTGTAATGACATAATCTAATGCTGTCGAATCGTAGCTGGGCATGGTATACGTGACCGGACTGCTGGTATGGGGAACCGACTCCAACAAAGCGTTTTCCTTGACCCAATCAGAGGTAATTCGATGAAGATTTATCTGTGCCCCTACTGTATTGTTAACAGGGTGAGGCCTGCCGCGATACCGTAAAATCAGTTTGGCGTCTACAATCCGCCCCTGAGGAAGCTCCTCATCCAGATAAATCACCGTGGCCAATTCCGCTGTAGAATACTGGCCCAGGCGCAGATATCCATGGCCTTCATTATCTAGTTGATTCCGGGTAGAGGTACTCATTTGTCCCAAAGAACCATAGGTATCCTTTGTGGTATAAATATTTCCCGTGGAAATGGTTGGATCTACCGTAACAGGATATTTCCTGGTTTCATCCTCCAGCCATGCCCTGCTGGGGATGAGGGTATAAATAACGCCGCCGTCCGCCGGTTTCAGCGTCACCGCAACCTCTCTGCTGTATGCTCCGGCGGCATCGAACATATATGGAGCTGCAATGTTGTACACCACTGTGTCCCCGTCTCTCAGTTCTACAGAGCCATCCTCCAACAGTATTGGTGTCAGGCTGCCGGTGTCGATAAAAAAGGAAAAGCTCTTCGGTTCCGGCACACTGTCCAGAATCAGACTTTCCTTCAGAGTCTTGCCCTGAAGGTCATATGTAACGTCCACACCAGGCAGCAGCCCCTCATAGCTGGCACGGGAAGACAACTTCTTCAAGGTTTGCCGCTCCTCATTGATCTGTTCGATCAATTCCGCACGGGCTTCCGCCGCCTCTTTAGTAGCCATGCCCGAAGTACTCAGCAGCGGTGCGTTAGCTTCTGCTGCCTCAGCGCTATAGCCCTGAGTGTCCTCCAGTTCCTGCACCTGTTCCAGCAAAGCAGGCAGCCGGCTGGCCTCTGGCTGGGTCAATTGGGCCTGTACAGCCAGGCTCCCCTCCAGCCGGAAACTGATATTGTGCCCTTCATAGGACAGGCGCACGGGTGACCCGGCCGACATCCAAGTAGGCATGGATACCTGAAAATCATTGTCTTTGTTCTGAGCGTATCCGGACTCGTTGGAAACCAGGGTATTGTCGATATCCTTCCATTCCCCGTCCTCTTCATAGTGGACAGGTTCGTTGTAGTATACCGCTGTATAGGCCCCGTCTGAACGCAGAAAATGCTTGACATTTTCCTGCCGCCGTCCCGGGTCCTCGCCCAGTAGAACCGGCTCAGTTTCTGCGCTGAATGCCTGGCGTATATCTTGTCCCAGCGGTTGCCGCTCCTCCGGCGAGAGGAGCCCTTCCTCAGCCAAAGGCTGGTTAGCCAATACCAGCGTCCCCTCCGCCAGAGCACCCATTGGCATCTGTATCAGCAGCACCGCGCTGCAGACCGTGGCAACCATTTTACATATCCGCTTTTTCATATTCTACCCTCCATTTTATTATAATATTCCTATAATTGAATTATATATTATAAAAACTATTATTAATAGAGCACTAATATATAAAGTAAAACGGAGAAATATGTGAATAAATTACACATTATTATCAAAGTTGCTGACATCAAACCAATAGAGACCAATTTACCTATATGCCTCTTATTACGGCGGGAGTACACTTGGCGTTTGCTTTCCCGCTGATCAGGAAACTGCTGCTACTGCTTGGGTTAAACAATCTTTCCCTGTTGATCCTTACAACCGTGATCTGCTATCTGACTTTTGCCCTTTTCTACCTTGCTGTATACCGGGCGACTTCCCATTCGTATTTTTCCATTGTCAGCGGTATGCGCAGGGGCAACGAGTAAGGCCCTCCATGGTCTTCACGTTTCCGGCAGCAACGGCACACAAGCACACCTGCTGCCCTGTTCTGTGATGACTGGCTGAGAGAGCGCATAAACAGATCTTTAAAATATTAGGCGGCCCGGCATGGTTCGTCAGGCCGGGCCGCCTAATAGAAAGGATCCCACCGCCTATGCCTCGGGCCGTGAAGCGGTAACCGGATGTCAAAAATCCCCCTCCGGCACAGCCGCTGCAAGAAGGCTGTCACCAGTTCACAATATCCCAACGCTGTCTGGGGAAACAGCGGTTTTCGTGTAACGGTCTCTTTGATTGTCCCTCGCACAGGCAAGAAAGTTATAACATGTTTTAGCCGCTGCGGCGACGTGGAAAAATAGGAGTGCAAAATGAACAGGCATATTCGCAAAAGGCACCGTACTATACGGGACAACTTTAAGGCAGACACCATGCCGCCAAGGCGGGTTATCAGCAAATACGCAAGCCGCGTCATTTTTGGGTGCAGTATGGGGATTATCGGACTGCTGGTAATCCCCGCGGGACTCCTCTTCCTGTCCATTGGCGGCATCTGGAAAGCTGTGGATTGGATTACCGTCAAACTGGATCCGGACGACGGCCAATAAATGACAGGAAACCGCCAAACAGCCTATTGGGCTCCCCCGCAGCCCTCTCCAGGAAACAGAGCGGGCGCTGGCGTTTATACAGCATCCCCCTTTATGCCCTTACCTGACGCATACCGGCGGAAATCCACGGACAACCAAGGCAAGACCAGGATTTCCCAAAACGCCGGTCAATGGGGCACGGACATAAACACTCAGGCCCGGCCATATTTGGCCGGGCCTGTTTCCTATGGACGGATATACCTTCCTGCGTCCTCTGAAAGGAGCCGGAAACCCGTCTTTCATACTGTTATAATTGCTCATAAGCGTCCCGAACCGTTTTTACGCCGATCACCTGGATATCAGACCGGGGGGATACCCCTTTCAGATTATGGTAAGGCACCAATATTTTGGTGAATCCCAGCCGGGCGGCTTCCCCAATACGGGCTTCCGCATTGGACACGGAACGGATCTCGCCAGCCAATCCAACCTCGCCAAAGGCTACAATCCCCTCATCCACCGGCTTGTCCTTGAGGCTGGAAACCAGGGCCAGGGCGACCGGAAGGTCAGCCGCGGGCTCATCCAGCCGGAGCCCGCCTACTACGTTCAGATAGGCGTCCAGATTGGAGAAAAAATAGCCTGCCCGCTTTTCCAGCACTGCCAACAAAAGAGCCAGCCGGTTGTTCTCAAAGCCCGTAGACATCCGTCGGGGATTTCCAAAGCTGGTAGGCGACACTAATCCCTGTACCTCTGCCAGTAACGGCCGAGATCCCTCCATACAGCAGGCCACGCAGGTGCCGCTGACGTTAACCGGGCGGCCGGACAACAACATCATAGAGGGGTTCTCCACCTCGTAAAGCCCTTTGTCCCGCATCTCAAAAACCCCGATCTCATTCGTGGATCCGTAACGGTTCTTGACGCAGCGGAGCATCCGGTAACTGGTATGGGCATCCCCCTCAAAATACAGCACGCAGTCCACAATATGCTCCATCACCTTAGGGCCGGCAATCGCCCCATCTTTGTTCACATGGCCTACCACGAATACCGGGGTATCCACCCCCTTGGCGGCCCGCATGATAGCGGCGGTACATTCCCTCACCTGGGTCACACTTCCCGGAGATGAGGCTACGGACGCCAAATTCATGGTCTGGATGGAGTCGATAATCAGCAAGTCCGGCTTCTCCGCGTACAACGCTTCAATAATGGTATCCACGTCTGTCTCGCACAGCACATATAACCGGTCGCTGCATACCCCCAGCCGGTCGGCCCGAAGCTTGATCTGCCGCTGGGATTCCTCGCCGGACACATACAGGATCTTCAGCCGTTCCCCTAAATGCTGGCAGATCTGGAGCAGCAGGGTGGATTTGCCGATGCCCGGGTCTCCGCCTATAAGCATCAGCCCTCCCCGGACAATACCTCCTCCCAGCACCCGGTCCAGTTCCCGCAGCCCGGTCTTGTACCGTTCTTCCCCCTCCGGATTGATCTCCCCGATTTTCTGCGCCCGGCCCCCTGCTCCATGAGCCGCGGCAGGCATAACGGCCTTTACCGGGGAACGGATTTCCTCATTCATCGTATTCCATTCCCCGCAGGATGGGCAGCGTCCTACCCATTTAAGGGATTCCGCACCACAGCTGGCACACACATAAACCGTCTTGGATTTCGACGCCATTTGGCATCCCTGCTTTCTTTACACGTCTTTTTGATGCGGCGGATCTCTACCCGGATGGTACCGCGGGGACTTTCCGCCGGTTTCAGGTTATGCCACGCCTGGCTGGCGGGCTGCCCTTCATGGATCATACTGAATCACGCTGCACGCTACTGTCAACGCCAATTTTTCTTGGTACACCGGGTCTTTTAACTGTTCCAATTCCTCCTCATTGGACAAAAAACCGCATTCCACCAAGGCAATAGGTTTGGTAGCCTTATGGAGCAGATAGATATTACTGTCTCCTTTTTTCAGTTCCCGCTTATTCTCCGGCTGCAGCTGCGCCACCACATTAGCACGGATTTGCTCCGCCAATTCCCTGGACGCTTCATTGTTGCCGGAATAAAAAACCTGGGTGCCGAAATAACGGGACTGAGGAAATTTATTCTGATGGATACTGACAGTCAGGTCCGCCTGCTCCACCATGGCCAGCCGGTTTTTTGTATCGCTGACCTTCCGTTCCCGCATGGTGCTGCCCACCGCGTTGACCATGTCATCCGTGCTGCGGGTCATACTCACCTCAAAGCCCATCACCCGCAGCATATCCGCCACATGCAAAGAAATAACCAGATTGATATCCTTTTCCTGTGTCCCGTCAGGGGCTACCGCTCCTCCGTCCGCCCCTCCGTGACCCGGATCCACCAGAATCAAAGGCCCGCTTGGAACAGACACGGCCGGTTTCGCACGATCCACCACACCCATGGCTGAAACCAGAACAACCGCACAAAAAACCGCCACAATAGCCAGATCCATCCATGGCAGACGGGCTGCCATCGTTTGTTTTCTTTCTTCCGGCAGGCTGTGCCGATGATTCTCCTTTTTCAAAGCAACCACCCCGTTCATACCTATGCACGGGGTGGTCAATTATGCCCGGATATAGCGGAAAACTTTATGACTTCTTTTTATCCTGCTTGGCGTAGGTCAGATGCTCCCAAATAGAATACTGTTTATACCCCAGGTGATAGGCCATCCCACAGATAGCCGGCAGGGCCGCAACCGGGATAATCAGTACGGCAATCCCCCACCAGGGCACATCCGCTGTGGCAGCCACAGCCTGTGGGCCGGCTACCAGGTTATACAACGGCAGGAATGGGGTCATGATAAAGCGGGCCAAGTGAATGAAACTGTCCATAAATAGAGACAGCTTGCTGGCCAGCAGCAGGAGATACACCACCATATACGGAACGGCAGCCATCAGCCCTACCCGGACACCACGCCAGGGATCCGGCTGCATACGGCCAAAATTCACCCGGTTCCGATCCTTATCCCCCTGGAGCCAAAGCATGGAATACGGGAAGGCTGTCAGCAGCAGCAACATAATAACCTGACAGAGGATCTCCCGCAGTGCTACTATGCCGCCTGGCATTTCACTCCGGATCTTTTCAGTATATTGATACTGAGTGGTTTCCGTTGTATCCCCAGTGGGAGCGGTTGTGGGAGCAGTTGTGGAAGCCGGATCCTCATCCTCCGTATAGACCTCTTCCACCACTACCGGATTACTGTTCGCGTCTAATTCATACACCCGGTAACCGATCTCATGGGTACTGATGGATTCCAAAATCACCCATACGCCGAAATACACCATCAGGCACATCAACGACACCAATACGGTTCGCAAGATGACTCCCAAAGCCATCTTGATATCCACAACATTCTTATTTTCCTGCTTTTTAGCCTCCATATGTTCAAACGCCTGCCTTTCACGGGACTTATAAGACCCAGTATACCATTCCGCTTCTCATTTGTCCAACATTTCATCAAAGTCTGCATCACCTGAAAACGCCGGAACCACCATCCGTGTTTTCCCCAGGAACCGGATGACGGTTTTCGTCCGCCTTTTTCAAAAGGCACGCCTGGGAGCGTCCTCGGGGTGGAAAACAGCGAGCAGGGGTTGGCGCCGCGGTTAAAACGGCATCCGAAAGCGCGGCGCACGGCGGTTTTGGACACAGCAAGGGAAGGCAGGACCGAGGGTCAGCGTCCCCGCCACCTCCTGGAACTTAAAGTTTCCTACAAGTTTGAAAGGCCGGGCAGATCACTCTGCCCGGCCTTTTTGCCTTTACTGTAACACTGTACCGGAAACTCAGCCCAGCTCAGCGAAATACTTGATGGTGCGGACCATCTGGCTGGTGTAGGAGTTCTCGTTATCGTACCAGGACACAACCTGCACCTGATACAGGCCATCGCCCATGGAGGTAACCATGGTCTGGGTGGCATCGAACAGGGAACCATAACGCATACCGATCACGTCGCTGGACACGATCAGATCCTCGTTGTAGCCGAAGGACTCGGAAGCGGCAGCCTTCATAGCGGCGTTAATGCCTTCCTTGGTGATGTTCTCGCCCTTGACAACAGCTACCAGGATAGTGGTAGAACCGGTGGGTACCGGCACACGCTGGGCGGAACCGATCAGTTTGCCATTGAGTTCAGGGATAACCAGGCCGATGGCTTTAGCGGCACCAGTGCTGTTGGGGACAATGTTAGCGGCACCGGCACGGGCGCGGCGGAGATCCCCTTTGCGGTGAGGGCCATCCAGGATCATCTGATCACCGGTATAAGCATGCACGGTGGTCATAATACCGCTCTGGATAGGAGCGTAATCGTTCAGGGCCTTGGCCATAGGAGCCAGGCAGTTGGTGGTGCAGGAAGCAGCGGAAATCACCTGATCATTCTGGTCCAGGGTCTTCTCATTCACGCTGTAAACAATGGTCTTCAGGTCATTGCCGGCAGGAGCGGAGATAACGACCTTTTTGGCGCCGGCCTTGATGTGAGCCATGGATTTCTCCTTGCTGGTGAAGAAGCCGGTGCACTCCAGGACAACATCCACACCCAGCTGGCCCCAGGGGAGCTCTTCAGGCTTGGGGTTCTTATAGATAGTGATCTTCTTGCCGTCCACCGTGATGGAATCCTCGCCGGCTTCCACGGCATGGCCTTCATAACGGCCCTGGGCGGTATCGTACTTCAGCAGGTGAGCCAGCATTTCAGGGCTGGTCAGATCGTTGATAGCCACAACTTCATAGCCTTCGGCGCCGAACATCTGCCGGAAAGCCAGCCGGCCGATACGGCCGAAACCATTGATTGCCACTTTAACTGCCATAACTCTATTACCTCCATATATTTAAGTCTTTTATTATTTTACCTTTTTCCCAGAGGATTTTCAAGAAGTTTGTCAACAAATTAACCGCCTGTTCATACTTTTGTGAGGTTTAACAAATCCGCCGATTATTCCGTGAAAAAGGGGTATAATAACGCCAAAGAATCCACAAAACGGGGTTACTGCGCATGGAAAACATTCAACCGTTTTTGTCTGCGGCAGGCGGCCTGCTCCATCGGGAAGGGGAGCTTAGGGAACAGCTTGCCGCCTATTTTTTGAATATGCCGCCCCTGGCCTGTCAGACTGAGGAACAGCACCGGACAACCTGCCGTGCCCTGTCTCTGTGTTGGGATCTTGACATGGCGGCCCTGCTGCGGTACCGGGACTTTCCCCGCCCTCAGGTATATGGTGACCTGCATAAATGGCTGCGGGTCAACCTGGACGCCTGCCGGCAGCTGCTGCCGGCATCCTTTCATCTCTCATATTCCCTGGTTCCCATGGCCTTTTACACCCGGTTTGAACCCCGGAGTATCCAGATGAG
>CALWMQ010000097.1 GCA_944382025.1 uncultured Clostridia bacterium
AATTCTTGCCCAGCAGAGTTTCCTGCCCGGCATAGGTTATGGTATGGATGGCCTCCCCCGCTGGAGTAAAATGCCGGGCCTCATAAAACTCCGAATAAGCCGGCAGATTTGCCTTTGGCACCAGACCCAAAAGTCTGCCTCGATGGCATACCGCCGCGCAGTTGTATAGGGCTTGTCCCCATGCTACCGGTATACCCACCACCAGTACAGCGTCCATGGACAGGGTGGCATCCAGTATGGCTCTCACCGCCGCCTCTGCCCCTTGGAGCAGAACCGGCTGCAAAAACAGATCCCCGCAGGTATACCCGGTCACGCACAGTTCCGGGAACACCAGCAATGACGCGTCGGCGGGTGCCCGGCGTGCCGCCGCTATAATCTGTTCCCCGTTATACCCACAGTCCGCTACCTGTATTTTGGTGGTAACCGCCGCTACCCGCAAAAATCCATCCTTCATATCCATACCCAGCCTTTCTCATTGGGATTTCCTACATATATACCAGTATAAATCAAAACACCTTCAAAGGAAAGTATTGTTCTGCCGTGAATCCAGTAAAATATTCACTAACGCCAACCAGGGATATGGCTATCCCGCTGAACCGCCAGGGGCTGAGGAGGCGCGATCCGTAACTTGTCTTCCTTCTGGGGATCTTTAGCGTCCGTTGCCTGGGATGGGCAACCCCTGACATAAGCCCCCGGATCCTGATAGCACCCGGCTGGTCCTGCTCTCCGGGCCGGTCGGGCAAATACCCGGTTTCCACCGGTCAGGTACCTTCCTCCGTATCCGTTGTCTCATAAGACCCCACCAGTTTACAGTCAGGGTCTTGGCAGCGGTTGGAAACCCCCGCCGACAGGGATCCTATGGGTATTCCACGGGATACATAGCCCTGCCGGCAAGGGAACAGTCGTGAGTCATCAGAAGATACAGAACATTCGAGGGGATTCCTCATCTCCCACATATCCGCACGCCATCCTTCCTCCTTACTGCCAACTGTCCCAGACGCATAGGATCCACAGGCTATCGTCCTAATCCCAGGCGGCGGAGGAAAAAGTACCGAATAGCGCCGCAGTGAGCCCGCACAGCTTGTTCCAGCTCCTCCCGCAGGGCAGCCAAAGCCGCTATATCCTGGTCGGTCGGTTCCCGCTGCCCGTAACGCCAGTCCATGATCACCCGGAACATGGACTCCGCACAGGCGGGGACAGGAAATGAAGGCGATTTTCCCCGGCCGCTGCCGTTTCCGGACAGCACCCGCTGAGCAAACTGCTTCATGGTCTCATTGGCCAGCGGCACATATCCCAGCATAGCCGCCTGCCTGAGAAAATCCTGATAATAGAATTCCGCCTGCCGAGGCCGATCCGGATATCTCTGTCTCACCCGCTCCAGTCGGTACCGGTCCGCGCAGGATTTGAGCCGCCACATAACGGCCAGCATAAGCAGCAGTAATCCGGCCGCCAAAACCAACGGCAATACCCTTGCGGACAGGCCCGGGCCGTCATCTCCCGTTTGCCCGGGGCTTGCCCCCTCTCCTGAGGCGGTACTGCCGGGCTCTGTCGTCTGGATCTGCGACGCCGTGGTTTGCCCCGTAACCGGTTCCTGTGTCTCGTCCCGCCGCGTAGAGGTGGTTTGGGACTGGGATGCCTGGGTAGGCTGATCCTGGCCGGTGGTATTCCCATTCACCGCCATGTTGTCCAAATATTCTGACGACGCCGTCGGGTCGAAGGTTACCCAACCGATCCCCTCAATATAGCATTCCACCCACGCATGAGCGTTATATCCTCGTGCGGCATACTCCTGGAGCCCGGTCCGCTCCACGCCAAAGCCGCATACAAACCGGGACGGAATCCCCAATGTCCGGGCCATCACGGCCATAGCGCTGGCGAAATATACGCAATAGCCCTCACCGGTCTCCAGAAAATAATCCACAAAGTCCCGCCCGCCGGGCACTTGGGACGGGGATTCGGTATAACGGAAATTTGACGACAAATAGGCCTCTAAGGCCTCCGCCTGTTCATAGGCGCCAGACTTGCCTCTCACCGCCTCCCGGGCGGTGGCCCTCACACGTTCCGGCAGGCTATCCGGCAGCTGCAAATAGGCCTCCTGCGCCCGGTCATACTGCCTGTCCTCCAACCCCAGCTCAGAAACCGCCGATGCCAGCGCAGCCAGTTCCCTCCGCTGGTATTCCGTAAAACGGGGAAGAACCCGAACACGCAGATTATAGGTAAAAGGCGCCTTGATCTCCTTATCTAAAAACAGTTCCCCACGGTTATTGAACCACAGGGGATTATCATCCAGCGCCGCGCGGACAGCCACCGATTCCACTCCGCCGCTTACCAGCAGATTCTTGGTATCGTACAGCATGGTGACTTCCGTTTCCACGTCCAGGGCTACCTGGCCAAATAGATACTGGCTTCCCGAAACCGGCTTGTCCCTGTCAAACGCCTCCAGCCGCTGGGTAAAAAACTGATTATCCCAAAAATAATGGGTACCGGATTTTTCCGCATCCCATTCGGTGTCCCATCCCCGGCCGGTATATTCCCCATAGGACGTCCCTTTTAACAGCACGGGAATGGGGGAAGTCATGAACAGCACCAGCTTATCCGACCGCTCCCCCAAAGGGCCTCCCAGATGCCTGGCGTCTTCCGCTAACCCCAGTCCTTCCAGTTCCATGGGCAGCCGCACCGGCGGGTCGTCCGCCAACGGGGGTTCTTCCCAACCGCCTATCCATCGCCGCATGGGATCCGAAACCCAACGGGTGGTGTCCTCCGGCAGCAACGTTCCCACCAGCAGGCTCACCACGGCACAGACAGCCACTGCGGACAGCTGTGCCGGCCATAGAGGGGTCATCCGGCGCCCTTTTGGCCGCCTGTCGGGCCGTGGGATGGCATATAGCCGGGGCCCCTTGTTCTGGGACCTAGCCGTGTTCCGGGCCAGCAGGGGAAGCAGGCCCGCCAGAATCCAAGCCATGGCCGGAATGTTCTCCCGGAACCCGCTGAGCACCACGATGATAAAAAACGCCAGGCAGGTGAGTCCCAGAACCACAACCGACCGGATACGCCTCACCGAGAAAAAAGCGCCGCACCCAATAGCCAGCTGCACCAGGTGGATCACCATCTGCCGGTTCTCAGGAGTATTGTAACTTGACTGGGGCGGCAGGATCTGAAACCACCACTGGAAAAAGCCGGCCCAGTAGACCAGCGTGGTTTCCAGCCGGCGATATACAAGAAGGATGGTCACACAGATCAGCAGTTCCCCCGCCGCCAGCAGGGGCAGAACCCAGGCCTTCCGAGTCAACAGCGCCAACCCCGTCGTCACCAGCAGGGTAAAAACCAGGGTTTGGGCCCATGTGGCGTGAAAATCAAACAGCTGGTCAAACGCCCGGCTCAGGCCCACCGCCATGAGCCAGCTGCATAGGGTATCCAGCCAAAGTTCCGGATCCAGCAGGGCTTTCACATAAGATCCGACTCCGGATCGTGTCTTCATAACCATTCCCCCAACCGTCCCATCTCCTCCGGGCAGGAAATCAGCACCATAGGTACGTCCAATGCCTGCGCCTGGGACTGAAGGCCCGCCGCCGCGGCCGTCATGGGAACGGTACAGGCCACCTTACAATGCTGCTGGGAAAACTC
>CALWMQ010000098.1 GCA_944382025.1 uncultured Clostridia bacterium
GGATATATGCGTGTAGAGCTGGCGGAGGCCCGCCCGTTGACCGGCAGTATCCGGGAGCTGACGTCCAAGCGGACCGACAGCGGGGCATTCCCGTTTTTCCGGGCGGGGCAGTATGTTTCCATTCAGATGAAAATAGGAGACAGCCTGGTCAGCCGGCCGTATTCGATTGTCTCCACGCCCCGTCAGGCCCTTGCCAACGAACTGGTGCTGGCGGTAGAAAACGCGGGATTTGTGTCCGGGTATCTGAATGAGAAGGCGCAGGTAGGGGACAGTTTTGTGATGACGGAACCCTCCGGGGAGTTCCACTATGAGACGCTGCGGGACAGGGAGAATATCGTATGTGTCGCGGGCGGCAGTGGTATTACCCCGTTCATGTCCATGGCGGGGAGCCTTGCCGATGGGGATGAAAGCTATGGGATGACCCTGTTTTACGGGGCCCGTACGGCGGCGCAGCTGGCGTACAAGGAGGAACTGGATCAGTTAGCGGCCCGATGCGGCAAATTGAAGGTAGTATATGTACTCAGCGATGAAGACTGCCCCGGGTGTGAAAAAGGGTTTGTATCCGCCCAGCTGATGGAGAAATACGCGGATCTGAAGGCCAGCAGCTTCTTCCTGTGCGGGCCGCAGGCCATGTATGATTTTGTTGACAAAGAGCTTATGCCTTTGCATCTGCCCCGGAAAGCCATCCGCCATGACGCGGCGTGCTGCGGTGACTTACCGATAGAAAACCCGGAAGAGTTCCGGCTGACCGTGCGTATGCGGGATGAGGTGTTTACGATTCCCGCCAAGGGGAATGAGACACTGCTGACAGCCATGGAACGGGCGGGGATCAACGCTCCCAACAAGTGCCGTGCGGGCGGGTGCGGATTCTGCCATAGTAAATGGATTTCCGGCAGCTACCGGGTAGCGGATGGCCGTGACGGCCGCCGGGAAGCGGATCGTAAATTTGGATTTATCCATCCCTGTGTGACATATCCTTTGGAAGATATGGAGATTGACGTACCGGTGGCCTATTAAACATGAGACGCCATGGATACTCTAAGCCCTTTGGGCGCGGATATCCATGGCGGATTGCTTATTATGGAAACTCTCTGTTTACAGGGAGAGGTATCCTATCAAAATCCTGGGCTTCAAGAGGCCAGAAAGGGGAGCGGTTATAAAGGACACGGGAAGTTAAAACAGATTTCATGGGAGCGTGAATTTCGCTTTGATGGGTGGCGGGACAACCGGCACTATCAAGGCCGGTCTTAAACAATCCTACTTAGTGGCAGGTTTGGCTTTTGGACGTGGGGGAAACAGGATCTCATATGGAACGCTGGACATCTGATACATTACCCAAGCTGACACATAGAAAATTCCGCTGTAATATTTAGTTGGTATACTGTAAAGGGAGGGGAATTATGAAGGTAAAAGCTAAAAAGAATATCCCATGTAAAAACCCTGCGCGGCAAACAGCCTGGAACCTGAAAGTGAACAACCCCATAGACGCGGAACAGTTCGCCATTATCGATCTGATTATACGTTCCCTGCGGAATACGCCCGGCAATTACCTGATTATTGATATCAATTCGGCCCCCCTTGCCGCCGGGCCCATGACCTACATACAGGTCATCCGCAGGGGAGAAGCCTTATGGCAGGTAGAACTCCATTGTGAGACACCTTGCTGTTTTAGCTATGTTTCTCAAGGGGCTGTGAGGGTGCGGCGGCATCCGTGGACTCAATATGGCACGCAGTTCCACGAGGCCAAAGAGGTAAGCAGTGTTTTTGAGCAAATCCTTTGTCACAATTCCGTTCCAGACCTCAGTAAGTGGAGAGATTACACAAAAAGGATTTATATGGAAAAATGCAAAAAATAATCATGGCGAATAAGCTTTGTAGGCATCGGCGGCTATTGTCCCGCAGCCGCGTTTTACGCTATGGCTGCGGACACTAGGCAGGAATTCGGATGGTGCGGATGGGAGATCGGACAGACCAAGGTTGTCCTGTATGCGATCCGACCAATATCCGGTTTAATCCCCTTAATCAGTGTAAACTGCTATCCAGGCGGACCAGGGCACAATTGCTGTAAGGAGGCGGGATCGATGGGGATTCAGGGCATGGAAAGGGTGGATGAACAGGGATTTTTGCCCGTACAGGCGGATGGGCAGGTATGACACAGATGGAGTTCCCATAAAAACCGGATGCTCCCCCAGCACCCGGCAAGCCGGGGAAGAGACCGCTGGATGGCACATGAGCCAGCCAGCGGAAGGCCAGCGATGGGGGGGTATCCATGGCTCTGTGGCGGGAATCCCCGGGGCAAAGGGAAAAGGCTTGTATTTTCCGCGCAATCTGGTAAAATATAGAGGTATATTTGTATTGTACTGGAGGAATCCCCATGAATGAGCGCCCTAAGTTTTATATCACTACCGCTATCGCCTATACCTCCCGGAAGCCCCATATCGGCAACACCTATGATGTGGTGTTGGCGGACGCCATCGCCCGGTATAAGCGCATGATGGGATTCGATGTTCATTTTCTCACCGGATCGGATGAGCATGGGCAGAAAATCCAGGAGTATGCCGAGAAGGAAGGCATTTCCCCAAAAGCATACGTGGATAAGGTGTCCGGGGAGATTAAAGCGGTATGGGATAAGATGAATACCACCTATGACCGGTTTATCCGCACAACCGACCCGGATCATGAAAAGGCGGTTCAGGCGATTTTCAAAAAGCTCTACGACCAGGGGGATATTTACAAGGGCCACTATGAAGGGAAATACTGCGTACCCTGTGAATCCTTTTTTACCCCTTCCCAGCTGGTGGACGGCAAATGTCCTGACTGCGGCAGGGAGGTGGTGGACGCCAAAGAGGAAGCCTATTTCCTGCGGCTGAGCAAGTATCAGGACCGGCTGCTGCAATACTATGAGGAGAACCCGGATTTCTTCAAGCCGGAATCCCGCCGTGCGGAGATGGTCAATAATTTTCTGAAACCCGGCCTGTCGGATCTGTGCGTGTCCCGGACATCCTTCACATGGGGTATCCCGGTGGAATTCGATCCCAAGCATGTGACCTATGTATGGCTGGACGCCCTGTCCAACTATATCACCGGCCTGGGGTATCATCCTGACGGCAGCGGGGAACTGTATGAAAAATACTGGCCCGCCGACCTTCACGTGATCGGCAAGGATATAGTCCGGTTCCACACCATCTATTGGCCCATTATCCTCATGGCCCTGGGTGAGCCGCTGCCCAAGCAGGTGCTGGGGCATCCGTGGCTGCTGTTCGGGGAGGACAAGATGAGCAAATCCAAGGGCAATGTGGTGTATGCCGATGAGCTGGCGGACCGGTTTGGGGTAGACGCGGTACGGTATTACCTGTTGTCGGAGATTCCCTTCGCCCAGGATGGGAATATCACGTATGAGAGCTTTATCGGTAAATATAACGCTGACCTGGCCAATACCCTGGGGAATCTGGTAAACCGCACCATTGCCATGACCAATAAATACTTTTCCGGGAAGCTGGCGAAGCCTGAGGGAGCGGCCGCTGATGGCCCGGACGCCGATCTGCTGGCAACCGCTGAGGACACGGTGAAGCGGTATACCGCCCTGATGGATACCTGGCATAACGCGGACGCCCTGGATGGGGTAATGGCCTTGGCCAAGCGCTGCAACAAGTATATTGACGAGACAGCGCCCTGGGTTCTGGCGAAAAACGAGGCTGATCATCCCCGGCTTGAGGCGGTGCTGTACAACCTGACCGAGTGTATCCGTATCCTGGCTATTTTGCTGAAGCCTTTCCTGCCGGAGACGTCAGAGAAAATCCTGGCCCAGGCCAGAGTAGAAGAGGGATTCACCGGGTTTGACGCGATAGCGTTTGGCACGGTTGCCGGTTATGAGGTGGGTACGCCGGAGCCGCTGTTTGCCCGGATAGATGCCGAAAAGGCCCTGGCGGAAATCGCCGCGGAGCTGGAGGCTGCCAAGGGAGCCGCTGCCGGTGCCCAACCGGCAGGGGAAGCGGAGACAGCAGAAAATGTAGCCTTCCTGTCCCAGATTGGGATTGAGGATTTCGCGAAAGTGGATCTGCGGGTGGCAAAGGTTCTGGAGTGCGAACCGATCAAAAAAGCGAAGAAGCTTCTGAAACTGACCCTGGATGATGGCAGCGGTACGCCTCGCACCGTTGCGTCGGGTATCGCCAAATGGTATGCCCCGGATGATCTGAAGGGCCGTTCGGTCGTGGTGGTGGCCAACCTGAAACCAGCCGTATTGTGCGGTGTGGAAAGCCAGGGGATGATTTTGGCGGCTGACGTGAAAGACGGGGAAGGAAATGCCGCTGCCCAGGTACTGTTTGTGGACGGGGTAGCCCCCGGCAGCAAAATCCGCTGATTTTACAGTGGCTGAAGAATCAGGCTTTTGGGGTTGAACCAGCCATGGCAGCCTGGGGTGGCCCAGGCCGGTTGTTCGGAATTTTACAGAAAAGGCCGCGGCAGACAGCCGCGGCCTTTGTACGGGCGGATATATACCATCCGTGCGGGGCGGTATCCGCCCTGTTTCACGGGTTCAAAACCATGGAGGAGGAATGTATACATGCCAGCCATTTTTGATTCCCATGCCCATTATGATTCCCAGGCTTTTGCGGAGGACCGGGATCAGGTGTTGGACCGGCTGTTCCGCGGCGGAGATGCCGGGGAAGGATACCCTGCCATACCGGTTTGCGGGATTGTCAACGCTGGCAGCGACATTTCCTCCAGCCGTACCGGCATCGCCCTGGCGGAGAGATATGACCGGATTTGGTGTGGGGCAGGGATCCATCCCGAAGAGGCTGCTGCGGCTGTGGAGGAAGACATAGCCTCACTGCGGGAATTGGCCGACCATCCCAGGGTAGTGGCGATTGGGGAAATTGGCTTAGATTATCACTATGAGGAACTGTGTCCCAGGGATACACAGCAAAAATGGTTCCGCCGTCAGCTGGAACTGGCCCGGGAACTCCAGTTGCCGGTGATCGTCCATGACCGGGAGGCCCATGAGGATACCATGAGGCTGCTGACAGAATTCTGCCGTCCCCAAAGCGGCGCCGGAGCTGATGGAGGGACCCCTGTGAGTGGAGTAATCCACTGTTTCACCGGCAGTGTGGAGATGGCCCGGGAAGTGATCAAGCTGGGGCTATATATTGGGTTAGGCGGAGTGGTTACCTTCAAGAATGCCCGTAAGGCGGTGGAGGTAGCCGGGGAAATTCCGTTGGATCGGCTTTTGCTGGAGACGGACGCTCCGTATATGGCACCAGCACCTTTTCGAGGGAAGCGGTGTCATTCCGGGCTGATTGCTCATGTGGCGGCCCGGATTGGGGAAATCCGGGGAATCCCCATGGAGCAGGTGCTGAATGCGGCCCGTGAGAATGCCTGCCGCCTGTTCCGTATCACCCTGCCGGAGTAAGGGAGAGGTTTCGCCCTCTGCGGAGGGCGTCGGGGGCGCTGCCCCTGGCTCTCGCTGGTACTCGTCTGCCCGTGCGGTTTTCAAAACCAACCTGCGCCGCGTTGTAGCTGCCGGTTTT
>CALWMQ010000099.1 GCA_944382025.1 uncultured Clostridia bacterium
GAGGCCGGGGATTTTCTGTGGATAGGGCAAAAGATATATGGCCTGCATAATAAAATCAGCCGCCAGGCGGCGGGGAAAGGATGAGCGTCATGCGTAAATATGTTATTGCTGGAAACTGGAAGATGAATAAAAACCCTCAGGAGGCAACCCAGCTGATTGAGGCGATTAAGCCACTGGTAAAAGAGGCGGCCTGTGATGTGGTGGTTGGGGTACCCTTTGTGGATCTGACGGCGGCACTGGAAGCGGTCAAGGGGTCCAAAATCGGGGTAGCCGCCCAGAATTGCCACTGGGAGAAATCCGGGGCCTATACCGGGGAAATTTCGGCGGATATGCTGACCTCCATGGGGGTAGGCTATGTCATCCTGGGCCACAGCGAACGGCGCACCTATTTTGGGGACACCGATGTGACGGTGCAGAAGCGTGTGCGTGCCGCCCTGGACGCGGGGCTGACGGTGATCCTGTGCGTCGGGGAGTACCTGGAGCAGCGGGAACAGGGTGTTACCGGTGAAGTAGTGGCCATGCAGACCAAAATTGCTTTGGGCAGCGTATCTCAGGAGGAGTTGTCCCGGATTATTATTGCCTATGAGCCGGTATGGGCTATCGGGACGGGCCGCACGGCTACCGCCCAGCAGGCCAACGAGGTTTGCGCTTTGATCCGCGACACCATCGCTTCTCTGTACAGCTGGGACGTAGCGGATAATGTGGTGATCCAGTACGGCGGTTCCATGAACGCGGGTAACGCGGCGGAATTGCTGGCCCAGCCCGATGTGGACGGGGGCCTGATCGGCGGTGCTTCCCTGACGCCGCAGGATTTCGCCACCATTGTGGAGGCTGCTACCAAGGCGGGTAAGTAAGACGCTGCTTTATGGGCGGTTTGGCCGGGGAAAGCGGCGTAAGGCTGTGTCCCGCCCGGCTGATGAGGAACCGGCGTCCGCCGGGGCATACCAGGCAGGCGTATCCGGGCAATGGGGTGCGGCTCCCGCTGCCCGGGAGAAAGGAAGGAGTATATGCAGTATACCATTCAGGGAGATAATCTCCCCGTGGTCATCTGTACCCTGGAGCAGGGAGAGCGGATGCTCACCGAAAAGGGTGCTATGAGTTGGATGACCCCCAATATGGAGATGGAGACCTCCATGGAAGGAGGCTTGGGCAAGGCGGTTGGCCGGGCCTTCAGCGGGGAATCCATGTTTATGAATATGTATACCTGTACCTCGGGGCAGGGTCTGATCGCTTTCGCGTCCAGTTTTCCAGGTCGTATTATGCCGGTTCAAATTAACCAGGGGTATTCTATTGTGGTGCAGAAAAGCGCGTTCCTGGCGGCAGAGGCTGGGGTGCAGCTCAGTACCCATTTTACCAGGAAGCTGGGAGCTGGTTTTTTTGGCGGGGAGGGCTTCATCATGCAGCGGCTCTCCGGCCAGGGAATGGCGTTTCTGGAAATCGATGGGCATGTGGTGGAATATGACCTGCAGCCCGGCCAATCCCTGCTCATTGACAGCGGGCATCTGGCGGCAATGACCGATACGGTTCAGATGACCGTGGAGGCGGTGAAAGGCGCCAAAAATATGCTGTTAGGCGGGGAAGGCTTCTTCAATACCCGGATTACGGGTCCGGGCCATGTATGGATCCAGACCATGCCGTTTTCCAAGCTGGCGGGAATGCTGGCTGTGGGCAAGCGCTGATTGATTCCCTGCGGACTTCTGACCGGGGGTGGGGACAGGCAGTCCCTGCCGTGGAAGAAATGGTTTGACTGATCCCAAGGCAGGGCGTGCGGCCTCTGCGGATGCAAGAAAAAAGATTTTAAGGGGATTTCCGGCCTTCTGAGGGGAAATCCCCTCCAGCCCCATGGAGGGAAGAGGGCGGACTGGGGATGCCTTTCCCAACAGTTCCGCCCTGATCTTATTGGCCCCACCCGGCAGCTGCGGGGAGGCCGGAAAGGACAAACGCAAATGATGAAAAAGCCTTTGATTTTGATTATCATGGACGGCTTCGGAATAAATCCGGATGCCTATGGGAACGCGATTAAGGCGGCGAAAACGCCCCATCTTTCCCAGATTTTCGCGGAGAACCCGTTTACTACGATAGGGGCCTCGGGCATGGATGTAGGCCTTCCGGAAGGGCAGATGGGCAACAGCGAGGTAGGCCATACGAATATCGGCGCGGGCCGGGTGGTTTATCAGGAGCTGACCCGTATCACCAAAGCCATCCGGGAAGGGAGTTTCTTTGATAATGAGGCTCTGAACGCCGCTATGGATAACGCTAAAAAGCCTGGCGCGGCGTTGCATCTGGTGGGGCTGCTGTCTGACGGCGGCGTCCACAGCCATAATAGCCATTTGTATGGATTGCTGGAGATGGCCAAGAAATCGGGCGTTGGTAAGGTATATGTGCATTGCCTGATGGACGGCCGGGATGTGCCGCCAACCTCTGGTAAGGAGTTTGTTGAGGAACTGGAGGCCAAATGCCGGGAAATCGGTATCGGAGAGATAGCGACCGTAATGGGTCGGTATTACGAAATGGATCGGGAAAACCGGTGGGGACGGGTGGAAAAAGCCTACGCGGCCATGGTGTATGGCGAGGGCGTACAGAATCCTGACCCGGTGAAGGTGATGGAGGAGTCCTATGCCGCGGAGGTCACCGACGAGTTTGTGGTACCGGCGGTGTGCTCTGCCGACGGGAAAATTAAGGCTGGGGATAGTGTAGTGTTCTTTAATTTCCGGCCTGACCGGGCACGGGAAATTACCAGGACGTTTGTTGATCCCGACTTCGCCGGATTTGAGCGGAAGAATGGGTTCTTCCCGCTGACCTATGTGTGTATGACCCAGTACGACGCGACCATGCCCAATGTGCAGGTAGCCTTCAAGCCTCAGTCACTGCGCAATACCCTGGGTGAGGTCATCAGCAGCCATGGCATGACCCAGCTGCGGATCGCGGAGACGGAGAAATACGCTCATGTAACCTTTTTCTTCAACGGGGGCGTGGAAACCAAGTTTGAAGGGGAGGATCGGATCCTGATTAACTCTCCCAAAGTGGCCACCTACGACCTGCAGCCGGAAATGAGCGCGTATCCTGTCTGTGACGCTGTGGTGGAAGCCATTGAGTCCGGGAAATATGATATGATTATCCTGAACTATGCCAACTGTGACATGGTTGGGCATACAGGGGTATTCCAGGCTGCGGAAGCGGCGGTAGAGGCGGTAGACGCCTGCGTAGGGCGGACGGTGGACGCTATCCGGAAGATGGGCGGGGTAGCGCTGATTACGGCCGACCACGGCAACGCTGACAAGATGTATGAGGCGGATGGTTCTCCCTTTACGGCTCACACCACCAATCCGGTGCCATTTTGTGTGGTGGGCCGGGACTGCGAGCTGCGGCAGGGGGGCCGCCTGTGTGATATTGCCCCAACTATGCTGCAGATCTTAGGTATCCGTCAGCCTGAGGATATGGACGGGGAAAGCCTGATAAAATGATGCCAGAGGGCAGAGGGCGTTCCGTCGCAGGGGGAATATCTGGCCCTGTGCGGAAGGGGGACGAGGGCTTGGCCCCTCACCCCGCCTCCCCTTGCGGTTTTCAAAACCAACCTGCTCCGCACTGCGCTGCCGGTTTTGACCGAGGCGCCAACTCCTGCTCGCTGTTTCCTGCTCCGCGGGCGCTCCCCAGGCATTGGCTTCTGTAAAAGGCGGGCAAAACTTTGTTGTGCCGTGTTATTGGCAGACACACAGAAAAAGGGAAAGGGTGATACACCCTTTCCCTTTTTGGGTATTTAAATGGAAGATCCATGGGAGAGTACAGAACGGGGAGACGTAGTTATTCCAGATCGCCCAGCTGTTCCAGTTCCTCCTTGTTGACTTTAACCCGGCCGCCATCCTTGATCACCTTGACATCCTCACGGTGGAAGACCGCCGGAGGGGAATCAGGGGATTTTTCCAACCGAACCTTGATGACACCGGTCAGGAGGTTGGCTTCCGTAACATTTCCGCGGCCTTCAGGGGTATTGACCAGGGCGCCTTGTTTGGGGGTAATGCGCAAAAGGGACTCATAGGCTTCCTGTTCGTATTTCAGGCAGCACATGAGCCGTCCGCAGGACCCGGAAATTTTGGTAGGGTTCAGAGAAAGACCCTGTTCCTTGGCCATTTTGATGGATACGGGCTGGAAATCGGGGAGGAATTGGGAGCAGCAGAAGGGACGGCCGCAGATGCCCAGGCCGCCCAGCATTTTAGCCTCATCCCGGACACCGATCTGACGGAGTTCTATGCGGGTGCGGAAGACGGAAGCCAGGTCTTTTACCAGGTCACGGAAATCCACCCGGCCGTCGGCGGTGAAATAGAACAGGATTTTGGAGTTATCGAAGGTGTATTCTACCCCTACCAGCTTCATATCCAGTTTATGGGCGGCGATTTTCTCCTGGCAAATGGCCATGGCTTTGCGTTCCCGTTCGGCGTTGTCCTGAGCCCTTTTGATATCCTCCGGGGAAGCGGGACGCAGCACGGGTTTGAGAGGTTTGACAATGGTGTCTTCGGAAACGGTTTTGTTAGGAATAACAACCTGGCCGCATTCCATGCCGCGGGAAGTTTCCACCATAACCGGGTCACCTTTATTGAACTTGTGGGTGGCGGGATCAAAGTAATATACTTTCCCCACATTTTTAAAGCGAACCCCAATAATTTCAGCCATAAGCCTTTCCCTTTCCGGCGGTATCGCCATGCGTATTGATTCCGGCGGATGCAGCCGGAGAGATCCCCTGGTTATCGACCGGCGGCCCGCCTGAGCCGGGCGCACAGCAGGGTAAGAAACAAGGTTTGATTCATATTTCGAAGGCGGGCGTACTGGAGGCCTTCCACAGTGCTGATCAAGTCCATCAACTGGCCGCGGGTCAGGGAGGCGGCCAGGGTATCAGCGGTTTGGGGGCTGGTAGAGAGGCGGCTGTTTTCGCCGCATCGCTTAGCCAGGGCGTCGCGGAAGAGGAGGATCAACCCGGCGAGTACGCCATCCAAGGCAGCCTTATCTTTTTCCAGGCGGCCGGTGAGGCGGAGGAGTTCCAATTCACTGGGAGCGGCCACGGCCATAGCGATGGCAGGGGCCAGTTCGGAGACCCGGCGGAAAGTGCCGTCCTCCAGGCCTAGAAGGGCCTGGCCCACCACGCCGCCGAACACCAAAGCGGCCCTGGAAATTTGGGATTCCGGGATATCGGGCAGCCGCTGGCGCAGTACCGCTTCCGCTTCAGCTTGAGGGAGAGCGCCCAGGCGCAGGCACAAGGAACGGGACTGAACCGTTTCCAGCAGCTGGGCGCGGTTTTCGCAGGTGAGGATGAACAGAGCGTATGCGGGAGGTTCTTCCAGGATTTTCAAAAGGGCGTTCTGGGCCTGTTCGGTCATATTGTGGGCGCCGATGAGGAGGAAAACTTTTCTGGGAGCCTCATTGGGCAGCACATAGGCGTCATCCCGGAGCTGGCGGACCGCGTCGATGTGGAAGGAGCGGGCGGAGCCATCGCCGCCCGCCTCCAGGATATCGGGATGGATACCGGCAGCGGCTTTGCGGCAGGCAGCGCATTCTCCGCAGGGCTTGTCCCCGGGAGCGGAGCATACAGCGGCCATGGCTAACAGGCGAGCGAGGGTTCTGCGGCCGCTGCCGGACGGGCCTTCCAAAAGCAGAGCATGAGGAAAACGCCCGCCGTCTATACAGGCGGAGAGCTGTTGTTTCACTTCGGTATTCCCGGCGAATTCCACAAATCCGGCGGCAAAACCCGGGGCCGGGACGCGATCAAAGCGCATAGCCCGGCCTCCCGAGGCCCGATAGGGCGAATAGGTTTTGAGCGGACTTCCGATTACAGTTTTTCATACCGTTCGATATCGGTAACGAACACGGTAGCGCCGCCCACGGTGACTTCCATGGGGAAGGAGGCGTAGGAACTGGAGCCGTAGGTGCTGCTGGGCACCATCTGGGAACGTTTTTTAGAGTGCTGCTCGATAATGGAGATAACCTCGTCCACGCGGCTGTCATCGGTACCCATGAGGAAGGTGGTATTGCCGGCCATGAGGAACCCGCCGGTAGTAGCGAGTTTGGTTACGGAAAAGCCGGCCCGGGTGAGGGCGGAGGAAACGGAACCGCTGTCATCCTTGTTGACAATGGCGAAAATGAGTTTCATAAACAGAGTCCTCCCAATGTAGTCGGCAGCGGGTATTCCAGCGGATAGCCGTCCGCCGCCGCAATATCAGTGTATGTTTATTATACTGTATTTTTAACCTGGTGACAAGGGAATTCTGTGTCAGGAACGGAAATTTGCGGGGAGGAATGAAACAGACAGGGGAAGAAAAGGAAGTAAGGGAAGGAAGGATCGGCGTGAGGGAGTGGGGGCGACCTTTTTGCGGGTAAGGGAAAGGCGCCGAGCCGGGGGATACTATCTATGCGATAAGGCCCGCCTGCAGCGTGGAGGCACGCTGCAGGCGGGCTTTTTGGGGGGGATATTTTAGGAGACTCCTTTATTGCGCGGTGGTTACCAGGTGTACCAGATGGGCGATACCGGGAATACTTTCCCCCTGTTGGGAGGAAGTAGGGGACATGAGGGCGCCGGTAGCGATAAAGAGAACATCATTCCATTCCTTTTTCTCCATTTTCTGGAGGATATAGGAGCACAGGACCGATGCTGAGCATCCACAGCCGGAGCCGCCCGCATGGACATCCTGGGTTTGGCGGTCGTAGAGCATCAATCCGCAGTCATTATACTCCTCGCCAAAGGTATAGCCTTTGCGCTGCATGAGATCCTTCATCAAGGAACTGCCAATGGCGGACAGGTCACCTGTAACGATCAAGTCATAGTCTGAGGGCTTTGTACCGGTATCCTGTAAGAAGTTGTAAAGGGTATCAGCGGCGGCGGGGGCCATAGCGGCACCCATATTATTCATATCGGT
Source organism: uncultured Clostridia bacterium (assembly GCA_944382025.1). Classification (GTDB taxonomy): domain Bacteria; phylum Bacillota; class Clostridia; order Oscillospirales; family Acutalibacteraceae; genus UMGS1623. The sequence goes on from CALWMQ010000099.1 coordinate 6,903, forward strand.
AATGCCCAGATCCACCACCCGGCCGATGCACACATCGGCGACCCGGACACCGTTGCCGCCCAGTCCAACCACAACGGAACCCGAGGCGGTAGCGGTCCAGGTAGAGGTAGGGGGACGCTGGCCGCCGTACTCCAGGGGATATCGGAACTGACGTTCCGCGGTACAGAAGTGGGAGGAAGTGACAGCGCTGCACAGATCGGCGGCGCCGCTGTCAACGAAGATGGAAGCCATGGACAAGGTTTGAGCCATGATGGAGCAGGCGCCGAACTGGCCGAGCAGGGGAATATGGCTTTCCCGGAGTCCGAAGGTAGAGGCGATGTTCTGGTTAAGGAGGTCGCCGGCGAACAGGAAATTGACCTGGGAAGGAGAAAATCCAGCCTTGTCCAGGGCTCGAGTAAAGGCCTCCTTCTGCAGGGCGCTTTCAGCCTTTTCCCAAGTTTTCTCGCCCATGGTGGTATCTTGATAAATGGCGTCGAAATACCGAGCCAGAGGGCCTTCGCCTTCTTTTTTGCCCACTACTGCGGCATAGCCCAAAATGGTAGGGCGGCTGGACAGCGCCACGGTATAATGCCCTTTGCGTTCCGGCATAGGCCAGACCCCTCCTTTTAGAATTGGGATAAAATCTGAAGTGCGAGTCCATACACTACCGAGGCGGTAATACCGTATACCAGTACGGGTCCTGCGATGGTGAACATTTTGGCACCAAGGCCCAGTACATACCCTTCGGATTTAAATTCGATAGCAGGGGCGGCAATGGCGTTGGCAAAGCCGGTGATAGGGACTAAGGTACCGGCGCCGGCACGTTTGGCGATATTGTCATATACATTGAGGCCGGTGAGTACAATGCTGAGGGCGATCAGGGATAAGGAACCTAAAAGCCGTGCGTCTTTGATTTCGGCGCCGGCGCGGGTCATCATGTCGGTTACGGCCTGTCCCATAGCGCACAGGAGCCCTCCCACAAGGAACGCCAGAATACAGTCTTTTATCACTGGGGATTTAGGAACCGCCTTTTTATTCATTTGTTGATATTCCCGACCGGTTATGTCCACAAAACGAGCCCCTTTCCGAAGATTGTTGGGATTATTGTGTCACCGGTTTTGCTGTTTATACGTTTTTTGTGGGATATATCAAACGGATCAGACGAAAGAAAGGCTGGACAAAGGCGGAACAGGGCAAGGGCTGTTCAATAGTGTCATATCGGGCAGCCTGATGGAGGTCAGTAGACCATCCGTGGCAAAAAATCCAATAGTTTGAATTCTGGCCCCCTTAAAATGGAATCGTTTCCGTATAAGCCCCCGCAGTTCAGTTGGATAGAGAGGCCGCCTCTTAACAAAGGAGCGGGTTCTGGTCTGTGGGGATCACACAATTAAATTTTGCGGTGCCAGTCAGTTCAATAGGATAGAGAGTTCGCTGAATGATGTATGGCTACCGGCCGGGTGACAGCCTCCGGAGTGATCATTTGGGCGTGATGATTCGGCAGGTGTTCTCATGCGCAAGTTTTGATGTTATAACCTACTGCAGATCTGATGGAACACTTCAAAATACCTAATTCCCAGCTGATTGAAACTTTCATTGCAAAAATGAAGCGCGTCGCCATTGTGGAACATCTGATCATTAGATAAAAGGCTGTCAGTTGTGACGAAACCTGCCCGTTCCGTTTCATTGCAGGTTTCCATAATCGCCTCAATAATAGGGGTGCAGGCTGTTGTGTTTTTTTCTTTCCATTGCTGAGAGAAATCACTGGCTATAAACGGCAAATGATCATAGCAAAGAAGTTTACGTGTATTTTTCACAAGCGCTGTTAAATTTTGTTTATAGGTTTCCTTATGGGAGCCCAGCATCACATCGGCTTCCCCTTGATGCCAGATAAAGGCAACAATCCGATTTTCTTTATTTAAAGGCACTGCATATCTTGAGATTTTTATCATGTTTAAGAACAAATCGTCATGGATCCCCCAACGTTGGTTTGCAAATCCGGCGCCGCCTTCACCAGCACGTACAATCAGCATATCTTTTTCCGGCGCTAAATACCCTCTTTTTATATACTCCAGACAGAAGCTTCTATAAAAATTTCCGTTATTATTCCCTTGCTCAGATTTTTCATAAGCTTTGCCAATAGACAAATCGGTATTTAAATAGAAAATATTTTCGTTGCGGTCAGTGGAAAGGCTGGTTTGACCAAGTCCGCCCTCACTATTTGAATTTCCGCCAACAATCACAATATCGAATATCCGACTCATCGTTTACTCCTTCCAATCGTACATCCCCCATAGCAGAGGGAAACATTTTCCGGTACATGCAGATTGGGGCAGGGGACGGCTGCTGCGGCCTTATCCGGCAAAATAAGAAAAGAAATCAACTCCAAAAAATGCTCAGATCCCTGCCAAAAGAACGGGAGAGGAAGGCTGTTTTGCTTTCCATCTCGTCATTGGATTGAGGAACGCATGAAAAAGAGGGAGGGGTTGCACCGAGCTGCACATATTTTGAAGCGCCAAGATTGTTATATTTTAAAAGTTCCAATTTACCAATACCGCAATTCGCCACGAATTCAGCTGTTAGATAAAGGTTTTCATCATTGTCGTTTACGGATGGAATCAAAGGTACCCGTACAATTATATTGTGATGTAAATTGGCAGCCTGGCGGATATTGGATAAAATTCTTTCATTGGACGCACCGGCAAATTTTTTATGCATTTGGGCATCCATATGCTTAATATCCACAAACAATGTATCCACAAGCGGTATGATTTTTGAGATACAGGGGAAGTCAACATTATCCAACGATCAGCTCGCCTTTACTAATGATAGCAGGGGAGTTTTCGATAACGTTTACCAGGCCAGCGGCTATCAGGGTATTGTTGCTTATGGGTCCTTTAAAGTTTACAATACCTTGAGTGAATAGGACCTCGCGAATACACGCAATGGATTCGCTTAAACTTTTTTTTATTTACCGCCTCGTCCCTCAAAATAGCGCAGCGGTCACTTAATTTGTTCATAGTATCTCTCCTTAACATGTACTGCATATAGGACAATTTATTATTATTTTTAAATTCTCTGGGGAAACAACCGAACTCGTTTAAAAAGGCTTTTTCAAATCCGCTTACCGTGTCGTATCCATATTCCATTGCTACCGTAATGACCTTTTGATTTTTCAAAATATCCATGGCAGCCATTTGCATTTTATAATGCCGGACATATTCCACGAAAGAAACCTTGGTAAACCGCTTAAAGAGGTAACAAAAATGCCATTTGGTATATCCGAATCTGGTGGAAATATCGTCAATTGTCATTTTTTCCTTAATATGTTCGTGAACGTACTTAACGACTTCAATCATACCATCACCTGCTGCAAACATGGTTTTACCGGGTGAAGAGACCTAAAAAGGACGCTGCTGCCCAGTATATAGCTCTGTAGTGCCTATCATATGATTCTATTGGTGCGTGAAGCGGCCAAGCTTTATTGAGCGGTTTTATGCCGGGGGAAATCCAAATACGAAAATTCCGATGCCGTTATGGGTTTCAGTAATCGTGCCTTTCTGCGCTACATTTTCCCGTACCACTTCAATAACTGTGATGCCGCTT
>CALWMQ010000100.1 GCA_944382025.1 uncultured Clostridia bacterium
AGGCCTCCATCCGCCGCTTTTCTGCCGGTGGAATTGGCGGTCAGCCCCATTTGTATCCTCTCCTCGTAGGTTCATTGAGAAAATATCTTAATTTAACAGTCCGTCCACCACTATCTGGGAGGAATCCTCTGTCCGTAAAGCAATCACGGCGCCCCGGATCAAATAGGCTACAGGATCTCCTGCCGGGCTTCTTTGGAGGCAGGAGATCCTGGTTCCCTCAATCAGCCCCATATCCAGCAGGCGGCGGCGCATACTGCCGGTTGTAAGCAATTCCCGTACTGTAACAGTCTTCCCTTCCGGCACCAGATTCAGTCGAACCTGCCCTGATTCCGCTTGGTTCATAACGCCTTTCTCCTCAATCTAAACTTGGAATCGATATATTGTTCCTGGAAAATTTGATTCCTGTTACTAACGTATGCGGCCTGGACGCTCCCGGTCACTGGAAAAAACACCTTTCCACAGGATCACATGCGATCTGGTAATCACTCCAGCGTATCCTGTTATGATTGATCAGAAACAACAAGCAGAGGGTTGCCCCTCTCGGCCTGTCCCACCCGTAAAGCCCTTCTCCGGTTATATGTCCCGCCGTCCCGGCTGCACTTGCTCCTGAAAGAGGGTTACACGAAGGATCAGACGACAATGAAAAAATATTTAGATTCTTTTACAAATAGTAAGAACAAACGGGCAAACCACTAGTAAACTAGTGGTTGTCCAGACCCCAGAGGGGGCAGAACTTGCTGACCCATGGAAGGAATACGGAGGGTTTGTCATCGCGTCACTATTACAGGCAGCCGCTAAAAGCGGCTGTTTTCTTTTGCCTACTTCCTCTTGCCACCTGTAAACGGGCCCATGTACTCTTTGCGTGTGATCCGGTCACTTGCCGAATCTTCCTCTAACTGGTTTTGAATCTACTCCTCAATCATCTTCGCGTTTTTCCTACTATATCCATAAAGTATCCCCGGCACCAGAAATTTCTGCTCCCATATTTGTACTTCAGATTCCCATGCCTATCGAAGATCATCAAGGTATTTTTTTGCTCTTGAGTCTCTCCACAAACTGTGCTATACTCATGTACGGTTGTACGGTGGGATACTCACCAGGAGATGGATGTGGTCGGGGCAGGCCTCTTCCTCCATGATTCCCACTTTCATTTCTTTACCAGCTTTTTTATGATCTCGATCACATCTTTCCTTAATGTTTTGTAGATCACTTTTCTCCGGTACTTTGGTGCGAATACCACGTGGTATTCGCACCGGTAACTCGAATGTGCCGTGTGTTTTACTTCATTTTTCATCCCGCGTAAAACCTCCTTGCTCTTTCCTACTGCGGCTGCCAAACCGTCTCGATTGGTGCACCGAGGTTTTATTTGTCAAGGTTTTTTTACCTACCCCTGGTAGAACCAGGGGGGTTATCATGCTATATCGACAAAAACCTCCAATTGCAATTTTATCTGCAATTGGAGGTTTTTTTATCTTATTTTTCCCAACGTCAGGTCTGGTGGTTTCGCCTGCCCAATTCTTAACTATGACGGTGGATGTTCGGTACATCCGCTTTTTTCTTTTGAACATTTTCCACAATGCTCTCGCCGCCATTCAAACGGCTCTCAAACACCTTTTTGGACTTCTGCAGTTCACTGAGAGTAGCCGGGCCGCCCATGCAGCCGCCTACGCAAGCCATACCCTCGATAAAGTCTACAGGCAGTTTGCCGGCCTTCAACAGCATCAAAGCCTTACGGCATTCCTCCGCCCCATTACACTGCATAGCGCTGATTTCCGGAATTTCCCGGCCTTCAGCGGCCCGCTCCTTCCATACCTGCTGCACCGCTTTGGTAACGCCTCCAGATAAGGCGAACCCCTTGCCGTACCGGGTAGCCTCTTCTTCCTCAATCTCTACCGCTGAAGGCTCAATATCCTTAGCGCACAGCATGGCATACAGTTCCTCAAAAGTCAGAGCGTAATTCAGTTCCCCAATATAGCTGGTCATGACCTCGTTTTTCTTGGCGATGCACGGCCCAATAAATACAGTAATTACATCCGGACGCTGGGTACGGATATACCGTTCCACCGCTACCATGGGAGAAACCGTAGTGGAAACAAATTTCATCAGTCCTGGGAAATGCTTGCGCACCATGCTGACAAAGGCAGGGCAGCAAGAGGTCGTTGTCACCATACCGGCCTCTTTATGCTCCAGCACCTCTTCCGCTTCGGAATAGGCCACCATATCGGCGCCCAAGGCAACCTCATATACATCATCAAAGCCCAATTTCTTAATGGCTTCTTTGATCTGCGGCAGGGTATCCGATCCAAACTGGCCTTCGATGGCCGGAGCGATCAGGGCTACCACCTCTTTTTTCTCATCCATTAACGCGTCAATGACTCCTGTCATCATGGATACATCGGATATGGCGCCAAAAGGGCATCCAATGACACAGGCACCACAGTTGATACATTTTTCCGGATCAATGGTGGCGATATCATTCTCGTCCATGTCGATAGCCTTAACCGGGCAGCTGCGCTTGCAAGGCCGTTCGATCTCCACAATGGCGTTATAGGGGCATGCCGCCACACACTTGCCGCATTTTCGGCACTTTTCCTGATCGATAATCGCTCCCGCCGGCGTACGGGTAATAGCCCCGAAGGGGCAGGCCTTCTCGCATTTCTTAGCCAAGCAGCCCTGGCAGTTCTGGGTCACTGTGATCTTGGTGATCGGGCATCCCTCGCAGGCACAGGGGATCACATGGACCACCTGGGCACTGTCCGCGTCGGTATATAACACATCCACCGGCAGCTTTCCCATGGCCATACGGACCCGCTGGCGTACGATTTCCCGCTCCCGGTAGACACAGCAGCGGAAATTCGGCTTAATCCCCTGAATAATATCGTAGGGGATTTTATCCTTTCCTTCCTGATACAAGGTGCCTTCAAACGCATAGCGGGCCGTTGCCTTCAGTACCTCGTGCTTAATCTGTACAATATCCAATGCATTCTCCATGGGTTTCCTCCAAAAGTCCACGGTGTCCTCTGACACCGGCGAATTGATTTAATAATACCGGATGGTGACTACTTTTCCCGCTTTACGGAGGGTGTCAGCCAGCTCCTCCAGCAGACGGATCTTAATGCTTAGATCCACCGGAAGGTTGGGATTCTGATGGGCTGGATTGATGGCCTTGCCGATAAACATTTTTAAATGGGTACAATTTTCCAGCAGCATCCGGGCGATCATGGCGGCGCCGTTTTTGGCGTCCAGCAGCTTAAGGCTCTCTGTATCCGCCGGGTGTTCCAGCACCTGTTTGACAATACGATTGGCTTCCCGGATCGTCAGCACCCCTTCAGTAACCAGGTCAATCCCCTTGATATGGGCAATCGGCGGCAGTTCATTATCGTAATTCAGATCGGTGGTCACTTCTCTGCCGAGAACCCTGGCTACCAGATTGGCACTGCTCCCGCCGCATACCATTTTCAGACCCTCGGGCGACATGAAATCCACCACCGCCCGCTCATCATCCTGCGGGAACCGGGGCGGTCCTGAAAGCATACTGACAATTTGTTCCGGTATAGCCTTAATAGTGGCCACGGTCGTATCGTCCCCGGGCTTACGCATATACAGATCCTCACAGGCTCCCAGCAGTGCGGCGGTCATCCGGGCGCTGGTGTTTTCCTTTTCCCAGTTGTCCTCCAGGAAATTACACACGCTCTCCCAGTTCCAGCCCAGGTTCAGTACCGCGCCGATGCCCGCGTACATGACCCCATCGCTGATCAGGGTCAGCATATCCCCGCATTCCAGGTCAAAGACCGCCTCTTTGATGGTCTTTCCCCCAACCTCCCGGGTGGTATAATCAATCGGGTACACCACCCCGTCATGGGTATAGATACAACCGGGGCAGTCAAATTCTGTCAGGTATACCTTGCCCTCAGGGGTCAGCTTGAGAATGGAAAAAGTGGAATACGCCATATGGCGGACTTTGCACACAGGCAGGGTATGGATAATCGTATCCACCGTGTCCTCCAGGGTAGCCCCGGACTGCATCATGGTGGCGATGATCTTGGACGTCAGGGTCGCCAGAATATTGGCCTTCACCCCGCTGCCCAGGCCATCGGACAACACGACGATTACATCCTCTTCCGTACGGACAATCTCCACCTTATCCCCGCACAGCTCCTCGCCCTTTTTGTTCAGGCTTCTGGTCGTTACATCATAATACAGCCGCTTACTCATGGTCGGTGCCCTCGCTGAGGATCAGGCTCTTCAGGTTGTTCAGGGTAACCTTGGTTTCGGCGGTGGTCTCCCCCAGCAGGCTGGCGATCTCCTGAGCCACGATCATCTGTTTTTCAATAACCTTTTGGGCCATTTCCGCTGATTCCAGACGCGCTTTAAACGCGCTTTCCTTCTTTCTCTCCTCTTCGGTGACGTCCTTCATAACCCCTACCACAATATCCTGTTCCGGTACGTACACCAGGGTCTGCATCACAATGACATCCTGCTGATCCAAATGGACTTTTTTGTCCACAATGTTCCGATGGGTAGCCAGGACTTCCTCAAAATCCGCCGGATCCATGTACTCGAACAGATCCCCTTTGATGGCCTGCTGCCGGGAAACACCAAATAGCTTCTGCGCCGGCAGGTTCATCTCCAGCAGCCGCAGATCCCGGTCCACCGCCAGAATATAGTTCGGAGTGACGTTCAATGTCACGCT
>CALWMQ010000101.1 GCA_944382025.1 uncultured Clostridia bacterium
TTTTAGGAAAAAGAGGGTGTAAACCAGGAAAATAGCGGGCATTTTGAGCCAAAATTGCTCTAATCAAGTGCAAAAACGTCAAAATTTGGGGTGGCAACAGAATTATCGTGAATTATTCAGAGGCTCCTTAAGAAAATTTACGACCCAAATGCTTATTGGCGGCGTAAACCGGTTTACTCCCGGGGCTTGCACACATCGGCCCAAACGCCGCCGCTGTACCGCTCCAGTTCCTCGCAGGTTAATTCGATAGCGGAATTGCTGCTGCCGCAGGCGGGAAACACGGTGGAAAACCGCCGCATGGATTCATCCAGCACCACCCGTACCCCTTCCGGAAGGGCAAAGGGGCATACGCCGCCTACAGCATGGCCGGTCATGGCCAGAGCCTGCTCGGGGGTCAGCATTTTAGCCTTGAACCCAAAATAGGCCTTGAACTTTTGGTTGTCGATTTTGGTGTCGCCGGCGGTTACCACCAGCAGGCAGCCTTCCCCGTCCTGGAAAGAAAGGGTTTTGGCGATGCGGGCGGGTTCGGTGGAAAGAGCTTGGGCGGCCAGTTCTACCGTGGCGCTGGAAACGGGAAATTCCTGAACGTCCTGTTCCCGGCCAAACGACCGGAAATAGGTTTTGACAGCTTCAATAGACAAAAGGGTCACACTCCTCAGTTAGAAAAAATCATCATCATCAGTGGTAACGCCAGCCCCAGAAGGGCCAACAGCACCAGAAACAGGACACCTCTTTTGATGGTGCGCAGATACCGAAGCTGCTTGAGCTCCAGGTCCAGCCACACCCGTTCGGCCGTGTCCTGGTCGGAAGGCATATGATAAAAGCCGTTGCTGGTTTCATAATAGTCCTTAGGAAGAGGCTTTCCTTCTTTCCGGAGCGCCAGAAGCTCCTTCTCCGTCTCCCTTGAACACCGTTGGGAACCGGGGATCCGGAAATCCTCCAGTTCCAGTATCGTTTTCTCGTCAAAAGAAATAGGCATGGAAATCCCTCCTCGTATAATAAAATCCATCGTTATTCAAAGCCCTTGTCAAAGACTCTGTACTGCACCGCAAGCAAGGCTGTGGCTTGGTGTCATTCTCCTATCACAAAATGGTTCACGAAAAGTTCTAATCACAACCCTTCCATGTTTCGTTAAGCTTCCAGCAGCCGTCCCAATTCCAGCGCCAGCTGATAGATGGTTTCGGAGCTGCGCAGAATGGTAACCCCCTGGTTTTCGGCCCGCTGGCGGGCGGGTTCATCCAAGGGGGAGTCCTCCGCCAGAAGGATGCAGGCAGTATCCGCCAACACTGCCACCGCGACGGCGTTGACATTGCCCATGACCGTGATCCAGGCGTCTCCCGCCCGAGCCCGGCCCATGACCCAGCTGAGCAGATCCCCGCAGCACCCGCCGATAACCGCCCGGTTCAGATCCCCTTCCACAAGAATCTCCAGGCCCATGGCTTCTACCAGATTTTTGACCGTTACACTCATGTTGTTGACTCCTTTTCTTCCGGATGGGGAGCGGGAGGGACGAACCCCTCGATACTGGACAGCTGATCTGCGATCTGTTGGATTTGACGGCGCATGAGGAAGATACAATCGGTTTCCCGAGCCAGGCCGCGTACTACATCCTCCGCCAAGGCATGGCAGGTGGGAGCGCCGCAGGAACCGCAGTCCAGTTTGGGCAAGCGTTCATTGATCCGGTCGATCTCCTGCATCAGCCGCATAGCGTCCTCCACATTTTCCGCCAGCTTCATTACCGGAGCGAATTCCAGACTTTGAGTCCATTCCAGCCGTTTTTCGCCTTCCGCGTCTCCCAAACGGTTGCAGGACACCGGCAGGTATTTTCGCAGCCGCTGGATGCGGGCGCGGGCAACATAACCGTTTTCGGCCGTGAAGATACCGCCCACACAGCCGCCGGCGCAGGCATTCAGCTCAATGAAATCCAGTTCCTGGAGTTTTTCGTCTTCCAACTCTTCCAGTACCTTGATGACGTTGTCTATCCCATCGGCGGCCAGGTGGTTTTCGTTAAGCAGGCCGGCTGCTTCCCCTCCGATGGAGGACCAGCTGACCCCGATAATCCCGGAATGGGATAAGGGGAGGGGTTTTTCCAGGTGGTTCATCTTATGCAGGAGAGGAGGATAGATATCGCTGATAGCCAGCACCCCATCCACGTTGGAATGTTCCAGCCCGATAGGTACCCGTACATCGGTCACCTTGGCTGCGCAGGGGGAGAGGAAAAAAATCCCGATTTTATCGGAAGGCAGGCCGGTTTTCTCCATGGCCTCCTGGCGAGCCAGCATGGCCGCGACTTCCATGGGAGCTTTCAGGGGCAGTACGTGCTCGCACAGGTCCGGAAAGCGGACCCGGATCAGCCGCACCACTGCCGGACAGGCGGAACTGATAACCGGTTTGCACAGCCTGCCGTCATTGAGCAGCTGGCGGGTAGCATCGGAAACGATCTCTGCCGCCCGGGATACCTCGTAGACCTGGTTGAAGCCCAGTTCCAGAAGCCCGGTCAGCACCACATCGATATCGTTCAGATGGTTAAATTGCCCATAGAGGGCGGGAGCGGGAACAGCAACGGTATATTCATAATTCCCCAGCATATCCAGAGAGTCGTGCCGCGCTTTTTTGGCGTGGTGGGGACATACGCGTACGCATTCGCCGCAATCGATACAGCGTTCCGAGATGATCTGTGCTTTACCGCCCCGTACCCGGATCGCCTGAGTGGGGCAGCGCTTGATACAGTTGGTGCAGCCCACGCATTTGTCCTTGTCCAGGGTGACCGAATGAAAAAAGCGGTCCAAGGATTCAGCAGCCCCTTTCTGAAAAAGTGAGAACGGCCTGTCGGCGGGACAGGCCGTCCCAGTCACTACCATATAAATGCCTTGCCGGTCCCGTATTTCTGCGGGGGGATAGCCGGTTTCTCGGCAGGAAAATAAAACGGCCACGGGATATGGGAGATTCCTTTTGCCGGGAAATATTCCCGGCTATTTCCACCGTGCCAGCGCCGGCCCTGCATCGGTTCCATGGGATGGCATGGCTTTAAAGCGAGGCTCCCCAGCCGGAAAAGGCGGCATATGCCGCTGATGGCCTTGCACCCATCCTTCCGAGGCCGCCTCAGTTTCTGGGAACCTGGACGGTCAGCAGCATACGGGTGCCTTTGCCGATTTCCGTTTTAATATCCATATAATCGGTATATTTTTTTATATTGGGCAGCCCCATCCCGGCTCCAAATCCCAAATTGCGTACATTGTCCGGGGCGGTAGACCACCCTTCCTGCATCGCCTGTTCCACATCCGGGATACCCGGGCCGTGGTCGGTAAGCACCATGGAAATCCGGTCAGGGAGGATTTCCACATCCGCTTCCCCGCCGCCGGCATGGATCACCATATTGATTTCCCCTTCATACATGGCAATAGAAACCCGGCGGATCACATCAGAGGAAAAGCCCAATTGTTTCAGGGTACGCTTTACCGCGCCGGAAGCCTCTCCCGCCCGGGTGAAATCATCTCCCGGCACATCGTAATGGAGTTTTATGTTCATGTCCTGACCCATCCTTTCCTGCAGAGAAAGCCCCGGCCTGTTCAGAATGTCCAGCCATCCGCAAAGCGCTGGATCCATTCGAGTGAAGGCGGGGCAGATCCCCCTTATCGCGGTTCATCGCCGCCGCACAGGCCGCTCTGATAC
>CALWMQ010000102.1 GCA_944382025.1 uncultured Clostridia bacterium
TACGACCCGGAATGCGCCCCTCTGCGAGTACCGCTGGATCCCTCCCTGTCAGCGGCGCAGAATGCCCAGAAGTATTATAAAGACTACCGAAAAGCCCAGACCGCTGAACGGATCCTTACCCAGCAGATCGCTGCCGGAGAGGCGGAACTGGAATATATCGACACGGTTTTCGACGCTCTTTCCCGAGCGGACAGCTGGCGGGAACTGTCCGAGCTTCGGGAGGAACTGGCGGAGGAGGGATATTTAAAACTCCAGCGGGGACGGCAGAAGCCTCCTCCTCCTACCAAACCTCTGGAATTCCAATCGGATGATGGCTTTACGATTTTGGTTGGGCGCAATAACGTCCAGAATGACCGGCTTACCCTGAAAACCGCCCGGGGCGGGGATATTTGGTTCCATACCAAGAACATCCCCGGATCCCATGTGATTGTGATCACGGAAGGAAAAATACCGCCGGACCGGACCCTGGAACAGGCGGCAGTCTTGGCGGCCCTTCATTCCAAGGCAGCGGATTCGGCGCAGGTACCGGTGGATTATACCGAGGCCCGGAATGTGAAAAAGCCTGCGGGGGCGAAACCGGGTATGGTGATCTATGAAACCAACCGTACCGCCTATGTCAATCCCGACCGTTTGCTGGCTCAGCGGCTGAGGCGGGATTCACCGGGGAAGAAGATAGACGCACCCAGTTAAAAAACTTACTTGAATCTTTTTATTCTCTGGGGTATACTGATATCATGGCGAATAATCCAAATTTTAACAGAAAGAAGGAATAGAAACATGAAAGATTTAAAGGGAACCAAGACCGAGGCGAATCTGATGGCGGCATTCGCGGGAGAATCCCAGGCAACTAATAAATATACATATTACGCCTCCAAAGCGAAAAAGGACGGGTATGTCCAGATTGCCGATCTGTTTACCGAAACCGCCGGGAATGAGCGGGAACACGCTAAAATCTGGTTCAAACTGCTCCACGGCGGTATCGGCGATACGCTGGAGAATTTGAAGGACGCCGCGGCCGGTGAGAATTATGAATGGACCGATATGTACGCGACCTTTGCCAAAGAGGCACGGGAGGAAGGCTTTGAGGAGATCGCTGAGTTGTTTGACGGGGTAGCTAAGATTGAGAAGGAACATGAGGAGCGCTACCGCAAACTGATGCAGAACATTCAGCAGAACCAGGTATTTGAGCGTCCGGAGATTGTGGTATGGAAATGCGCTAACTGCGGCCATATCCATGTGGCGGCCAAAGCCCCCGAGGTATGTCCTGTCTGCGCCCATCCCCGTTCTTACTTCCAGATCAAAGCGGAGAATTATTGAATCTTATAGGACAATCAAAAGGGAGGAAAGCCTATCAAATGGGCTTTCCTCCCTTTTTTGCGCCATACTGGCAGCGAAGGCGGCTGAAAACACGGAAATCAATTTTCCAGAGCGCGTTCCAGCCAGATACTGCCGATATCCATTGCGTTGTACAAACCGGTTTTCTCACTTTTTTTCAGGATCCGGTCTTTCATGCGCAGATCGGGATCGGTGCTGAGCAGCTGAACCTGCACCTTATCCGCCACTGTCATATCCTTGACGGTTTTAGTAGAGAGGATCTGGAGCATGATGACACATTTGTCCGTCATATTGCCGTAATAGATGGTATTGCCGCAGCGTACGAGGGGTTTACCTTTATAGGCGAGAAACTCTTGCTTTTTTACCTTTTCAGCCATGGTATTCATCCTTTCTCATTGAGGGGGAGGCCGTTTTCCCGGCTTCTCAGACCTTCACCGATGCTTAAGGGCTGTCCGGAAGTCGGGAGGCGTAGGGCAGGCTTACCAAACGGATCCCGAAAATACAGCCATTTTATACTATCTTATTTTATCAGTATATCATAAGCGGATAAAAATGTAAAGGAAATCCGGCTTTTAGGTACCGGATAGGTGCTGATAGAAAAAAGGCAGGACACATAACCGATACGGAGAGGATTAGGTAGGAGAGAAACAGCCTGCATGAAGAGAGCGGCTGATTCCGGGTGGGGGATGCGGCGCAGTAAAGACAGACGGGAGTCTGATGAGGGGTGCTGGAGGGATGACCCATAGCGCAGGCAGGATACACCGCCCTGCCAAGGTGGTGAATGCGGCACCCACTGTTTGGGAATACAGGCCGGTACCCCATCTTGGTGTTGCCGTTAGGTATGCGGGACATCCTCAGCGATACCGCTAATGCCGAATGGTGCCGTCGACGGTATCCTGATCGTTCAAGCGAACAGCCATTTCTTGCGGCCCATGAGTAACCCATTGGTTTTCTCTACAGCCTGTTTGTTTTCTCAGGGGTTTTTCTTTTCTCGCTGGACAGATAACTTTCCTTTCCTGGCCGTCGCTGGAATATGTTTGACAATCCGACAATTTTTTCTCCCGGGGAATTGCCAAAGGCAGTGTTCTTTGATATACTTTTATATTAGCGGCTGGGAATACCGGCTGGAAAGGAAGGTCGGGTTCATGAAATATATTGTGCTGCTGTGTGATGGCATGGCGGATACTCCTTGCCCTGAACTGGGCAATAAGACTCCTATGGAGGCGGCATACAAGCCTGCTATGGATTCCCTGGCGTCCATGGCTGAGGTGGGAATGGTGCGAACAGTACCCAATGGTATGGCGCCGGGAAGCGATGTGGCAAATTTATCGGTTATGGGCTATAATCCCCAGGAATGCTACACAGGCAGGTCCCCGTTAGAGGCTGCCAATATTGGTGTAGACCTGGCGGATGATGATGTAGCGTTTCGCTGCAACCTGGTTACCTTGTCGGATGAGGCGGTGTATGCGGAAAAGACTATTTTGGATTATTGCGCCGGTGATATCCATACCGTCGATGCTGACCCAATTGTTCAGGCGCTCCAGAGCGCTTTCGGCGGCGGTGAGTTCGATTTCTACACGGGTACCGCGTACCGCCATTGTATGGTATGGCATGGGGGAAAGACGGCTTTAGGAAAAATAACCCCGCCCCACGACATCACCGGGCGGGTTATTGGGGAGTATCTTCCCACCCATCCGGATGCCGCTCCTCTGCTGGCGATGATGGAGCGCAGCTACGAATTGCTGAAGGGCCATCCGGTTAATCAAGAGCGGGAAGCCAAGGGGCTGCGCCCGGCCAACGCTATTTGGCTGTGGGGACAGGGAAAACGGCCTCGTCTCCAGAATTTCCGGGAGAGGTTCGGTGTGGACGGCGCGGTGGTTTCAGCGGTAGACCTTCTCAAAGGAATCGGCCGTATCGCCGGGATGGAAGTGTGCAATGTCCCGGGTGCTACCGGGTACATTGACACAAACTATGAAGGCAAGCGGGAGGCCGCCTTGGCCCAGCTTAAGAGCGGGCGGGATTTTGTCTACATCCATGTGGAGGCCCCTGACGAGTGCGGCCATCGGGGAGAAGCGGCCAATAAGGTAAAGGCTATTGAGGATATTGATCGCCGGATTCTGGCCCCGCTGCTTACGGCGATGCGAGAGGTGGATCAATTCACCCTTTTGGCGCTGCCGGATCATCCGACCCCGCTGGGTATCCGTACACACTGTGCTGACCCTGTACCCTATCTGTTGTACAGAAGCAACGCTGTCAAGGACAGTGGTGTGCCGTGCTTTACGGAAAAAGCCGCGGCGGCTACCGGAGTGTTTGTGGAACGGGGAGACGCCCTGATGGGGAAAATGCTGGGGAAATAAGGGAATCCCTTAATGAATAGGAATTGAGAGCGGCCTGTGGGCAGGAAAATTACGCGGAGCCGGAGCGCCATGGCACGCCGCTTTCTGACCGTGAAAGGAATGGTTGAACTATGGGATTAGCACAGAGAATTCGGGAATTTGTGGACGGGCCAGAGGAAGAAGATTGGGACGATATGGAGGAAACGGTACAGGAGATGCCTTCCGCTCAGGCGGTTGTTGCGCCTATGTTCCAAAAAAGCCGGTTTGAACTGGTGATGGCCAGTCCCCGCCAGTTCGATGAAGCGGTGAAAATCGTGGGACATATTTGCCAGGGACGGCTGGTGACTGTGAATTTGGAAGGGGTACCCAGCCCCTTGAGCCGGAGAATGGTGGATTTTCTCTCTGGAGCGGCTTATGCCCGCCAGGCGCGTGTGGAACGGGTAGCCGCGTATACTTACGTGATCCTCCCCTGTCAAGTAGGATTTGACAGCGCAGTGCCGGAGTTTTAAGGAGGGATTTCCAATAGGGCGGCATGGCAGTGGAAGGACAGGCTGCGGGTCGTGCCAGGCCGGAACGGAGACATGCCTCTGCTTTTTGAAGAAAGGGCTGGGAGCGGGATCGACTCCCGCATCCTGCAAATCCTCAATTACCAAGGGAAAAAACAGAAGGCCCTGCCGCGAGAAACATGTCCCGCGGCAGGGCCTTCCGGCTGTTTTATCCTGTGGGCAATCCGCCCTTTTCCAGATACTTCTTTAGGGAAGAGCCATCCTCCATAACCACACATCCATTGGCATCAATGGCTATGTCCCGGATTTCGGAATGGGTATATTTTTTAATATCCCGGATCCGGAACCGGTCATCCGGAGACAGAAAGGTAAAAGCGATCCCATGTCGTTTAGCCCGTCCGGTACGGCCGATCCGGTGAAGGTAATATTCATTTTCATCAGGAATGTCATAGTTAAAAACGGCTTCCACATCATCCACATCGATCCCCCGGGCCGCCACATCGGTCGCCACCAGGATTTCAAATTTTCCTTCCCGGAAACCTTCCATAACCTTGTTCCTTTGGGACTGTGGGATATCTCCGTGAAGGGCGTCGGCCGACCGCCCTTGCTTGCGGAGCCGGTCACCCAGGCGGCGTACGGTGTTTTTCATGTTACAGAATACCATTACCCGTTTCAGTTCCAGTTCATCAATAATCCGGCACATATCGGTCAGCCGCCGTTCTCCGGATGACAGCAGCTCAAACTGGGCAATTTTGGGGCGGTTATCCCCTTCAGCGGCCACATGGATCTCTACCGCGTTATGCTGGTACTCCCAGGCAACATCCATCACTTCTCGGGAGATGGTGGCGCTGAACATAACCACCTGGGTATCTCCGGGCGTAGCGTTGAGAATTTTGCGTACATCCCGGATAAACCCCATTTTCAGCATTTCGTCGGCTTCGTCCAGCACGGCGGTATACACATTCCCCAGCCAGACGGTTCCCCGCCCCATGTGATCCAGCAAGCGGCCGGGGGTAGCCACCAGAATATGGGGAGTTTTCTTCAGCGCGGCCAGCTGCTTTTGAATGGGCTGGCCGCCGTAAATGGAAACAATCCTTACCTGGGGCAGCAGGGCAGCCAACTGGCGGAGTTCTTCCGTAATCTGGATACAGAGTTCCCGGGTAGGGCAGATGACCACTGCCTGAATATCCTTGCTGTCCAGACGCAGGCATTCCAGAAGGGGAATGCCGAAAGCGCAGGTTTTACCGGTACCGGTAGGAGCTTTAGCAATAACATCATAGCCGTCCAGCATAGGCGGGATGGTCTGCGCCTGCACGGGGGTAGGCGCGGAAAAGCCCATTTTCCGGATCGCTCCCAACACTTCCGGCGTCAATTCCAATTGTTCAAAGCTGGTGATTTCTTCTGTCATATTGTCCCTCTTTGTCCCGGCTCATGCCGGCAATTTTCATTAAAAGAACTAAAGAAAAGGTAACGCCCACGAGCACCCACAAGGCGGAAAAAGCGATTGGGCGTTGGCGCCGCGGTCAAAACCGGCAGCCGCGAGCGCGGTGTGCGGTTGTGGGCACCGCAAGGGGAGGTGGGGTGAAGGGGCCAAGCCCCTGCCGTTTCTTCGCCGCAGGTTTTTTCCTTGCATAGGGTCATAGTCCTATATAGGACGTATATTCCAGGTGATTTGGCGATACCTTTTACTCTAAAGTATACCATATATTCGCTGTAAGGACAAGGGAGAGCGTCGATACGCCCTCCCTTGATTTTTTCTCCGTATCCCGGCGCACGCTATTTCAGCCATGGCCGGGTCTCTAGGCCAGAATTCCTTGGCATGTCCCATTTTTTTGACCGGTAATGTTGACCAGCACCGTTTGGCCAGGCTGCCCGCCTTCCACCACAACCGGCAAATAATTGGAGGTATAGCCTTCCAGCATAGTATCCTCCCGCCGGGTCTCCAGCAGGACCTCCGCCTGCCGGCCGATATAAGAGGAAGCAAAAGCGTCCCGTAACAGGTTGCACGCTTGGATCATTACATGGCTGCGGTGGATTTTTTCCGGTTCCGGGATCTGGTTGGGAGCCTTGGCAGCCGGGGTACCCGGCCGCGGGGAATAGGTAAACACATGTACCCGGGAAAATCCTATTTCCCGCACAAATTCCAAAGATCGCTCAAACTCTTCCGGTGTTTCGCCTGGAAATCCCACCATCACATCGGTGGTTAAGGCGGCGTCGGGGAAGGCGGCCATGAGACTGCGGGCCACTTGGCGGAACTCTTCCGTGGTGTAATGCCGGTTCATCCGTTTCAGGGTGGCGTCG
>CALWMQ010000103.1 GCA_944382025.1 uncultured Clostridia bacterium
CGCAGGGCTTACCTCTACAGTATACAAGGCGTCGGCTGGGGCGGCTGCATACATCGCGGTTGCCCGGGTTTCCAATCTGGTTGCCGCTATCCAGGAAATGAAAAAACGGGGTGTATGGATATACGGCTTGGATATGGATGGGGAAACATGGTGTACCGCTGACCTGCGGGGAGCTGCGGCGATAGTTGTAGGCTCGGAAGGACAGGGAATAGGGCGCCTGGTAAGAGAACAGTGTGACCGGACCCTTTCTTTGCCTATGCTGGGGAGTATCAATTCCCTGAATGCTTCTGTGGCCTGCGGTATCCTGCTGTATGAGGTATGCCGCCAGCGCCGGGAGATCATTGCCCGATAACGTTTAACCGGCGATTTTGTATGGAAGGCGAGGCTCTGGAGAAGATGAATAACCGGAAACCGACCTACGATATAGACGATATTTTACAAGAGGCACAAAAGTTGAAGAAGGAAACATCGTATGCGGAAAACAATCCGGCCGATGAACCGCCCGTTATGAAACCAGCGGGGGAGGGACCTTCTCTTTTCGTGGATCACACCGACGAGCCTGAGGAACAGCCTGAAAAAATCAGCTGGTTCAGGCGGCGGAAGCTGAGAAAGGAGCAGGAAGAACAAGACGCCTTGGAGGAATTTCCCACACTTGAGCATAGGGTAACCCCTCCTTCTCAACGACCTGTTTCCAACGTCGTACCGCAGATGGTATCAGATGCGCAGCCGTCAGTTATATTGGAAAATCAGCCTGCCCCCCACAAAATAGCTCAACAGCAAGCGCTGGAGGAGGATGTCAAGATTTACGAGCCGCACGGAAACGCTGTACCGTCTGCCGCTGCATCTGAAAAAATCTCACATGACCAACCGGCGCACAAACCGGTGGTAGTGGCGCCGGAGACGCTGCCGGAACCGCCAATGCCTGTACGGCAGGCATCCCCTGGCAAGGAGGAAAAGCATCAGACAAAAGTCATAGGGCCTATTACACCGGTAAAGCAAACTCTCCCTGATTTAGAGGCGGATCAGCTTCAGCTGGATGAGCTGGTTGAGCAGGATCATTCCACTCCAACCGCGAAAAGAGAAATGGACGGATCCATGGATCCAGAGGAAGTAGAGGAACGGCTCCGGCAAGTGCGGCAGGAGAAAATCGAAGATTTTGCCCAGCGCAAAAAAAGCGGCGGCTTTAAATTAGCGGGCGAGGATGAGGAGAATAATGATCCTCAGGAAGAAGCCGATACTTTTGAAGACACCGTGTTGGAAGATTATTCGGGCTATGAAGAAACAGAGGCTGTCCAGGAGGAACTGAACTACCGAAAACGGACCGGCTGGATTTCGTTGATCCTCACAGTGGTATTGGAAGGGTTACTGATATGGCTGACTGTCATGTCTTTCCTGTCCGCCACACCGCTCTTGGATCCTTATCTGTATTTGGCTGTTCACCTATTTTTACTTGGAGTTATGATGCTGATCAATCACCGCATGGTGGGAGGCGGTATCGCCAATCTATTCCGTTTACGCGCTGACGCTGACAGTGCTGTATCGGTGGGCGCTTTTGCCGCATTTATCCATACAGCGCTGCAATACGCTGATTTAGGCGGCTTTTCAGCTGGCGCTGTACCTCTTATGACCGGCGTTGCCGGAATGGGGATCCTACTTGGGGCTGTAGGAAAACAAATGCGTACTCTTCGGGTGTGGGAAAATTTCCGTTTTGTGTCCTATGATGGGCCAAAATATGCTGCCCACCGGATTCTGGATAGAAAGACGGCCATAGAGATTGGCCGTCCGGCAGTGGCCATGGGGGATCCGGAAGTGGTCTATTATAGCCAGACGGAGTTTTTATCCCATTTTTTGGAGCAGTCCTATAATGAGGATTTATCTGACAAAAGCATGCGGATCTATACCCCTTGTGTTACGGCCGGAGCGTTGGCGGCAGCCGTCATCTACTGGTTGATTGGCGGTGCCACCTCCTGGATGATGGGGGTTACGGTATTTTGCAGTATCCTGTGCCTATCCAGCCCTGTCATGGCGGTAATGGCGGGTAATTTTCCATTACTGCAGGCGTGCAGAAAAATCCTGCGCCGGGGAGGTATGCTGGCCAATTGGACAGCTGCTGAAGAATTTGGGGATCTTCATGCCCTTGCAGTGGATGCCCTGGATGTGTTTCCCAGTGAATGCGTCCTTCTCCACGGAATCAAGACCTTTTCCGGCACTAGGATTGATGAAGCCATCCTAGATGCCGCCTCGGTATGCATACGTGCCGGAGGGCCTTTGTCCAGCGTATTTCGCCGCATTATCGAAAATAAGCTGGATATTCTTCAGGAAGTGGATACCTTGGTTTATGAGCAGGAAATGGGCCTGTCGGGCTGGGTAAACGGCCGTCGGGTACTGGTAGGGACCAGACGTCTGTTGGAAAACCATGGGGTCGATGTCCCGTCGAGAGACTATGAGAAACGGTATACAAAAGCCGGAGAACGGCAGCTGGTATATTTGTCCATTGCCGGGGAACTCTCTGCTTTGTTTGTAATCAGCTATGTAGCAGACGAGGGAATAGCCCAGGCATTACAGCGAATGACCGGCAGAGGACTAACGCTGCTGGTGCGCACCTGCGATCCTAATGTTACGGAGGAACTCATCTGTTCAGTCTATCAGCTGGACAGCTATTATGTAGAGATTTTAGGGGCTTCCGCCGGCCGGTCTTATGAGAAGCTGGCCCGGCCCATTACCGCCGAAGAGGAGGCAGGGCTGGCCTGTAATGGTCGCCTGGAAGGTATGGCGGCCGCTCTCAACCATTGCAGCCGCCTTCGCATTGGTGTAAGGCTGTCGGTTGTTGCTCAGATCATTAGCGGAATCTTGGGATTTGCTTTGGGTGTTTTTCTAGCCTTCTACACCAAACAGGTTTTCCCACCGCTTTACGCCATGGCTTATTTAGCCGGTTGGTCTGTTCTTACGTGGATTCTGCCTGTTTTATTCCGCAAAATCTAAATTTTGAACTTGTGATTTGTCTATAACTACTAAAATCACCCCTGTTACATTAGTGCAGAGGGTGATTTTTTTATGCGTGCTGAAGTTTTAGT
>CALWMQ010000104.1 GCA_944382025.1 uncultured Clostridia bacterium
GAAAAATATAGGAACGGGAATGCAGGGAATGAGGGCATACCGGAGTCAACAGCAGGCAGCGCAGCGCCGGATCGATCACCGGCCCGCCCGCGGATAAGGAATACGCTGTGGAACCGGTCGGGGTCGCTACAATCACTCCATCCGCCTGATACAGCGATACCCGTTCCCCCTGGTTCTGCACCTCCAGCTCGATCATTCTGGACAGGGCCCCCCGGGATATCACCGCCTCGTTGAGGGCACTGAAAGAGGTAACCCCTTTTCCCGTTTCCAGCCGGATATCCAGCAGCATCCGCCTCTCAACAGTGTAATCCCCGCCGATAAGGGCTGCCAGCTGATCCAGTTCGTCTCCCTCCAGCCCCGCCATAAAGCCCAGGCGGCCGCAATTGATTCCCAGCACCGGCCGCCCGCAAACCGCGGCCCGCTTAGCCGTATGGATAATCGTACCATCCCCGCCTAAGGCCACGGTTACATCACTCTGACAGATAATCCCATCGGTATCCTGCGATGGAAACCCATGAATGTCACTGGGCAGCAGCACCTGGGCTCCCAGCTTTTTCAACGCCTGGCACACCCGGGGCAAAGCCGCGCATACGCCTGAAGCTTTCGGATTCGGGATCACCGCCACCCGCATAGCTGTCACCGCCTTCTGATAGGATCACTTCCGGAACATAAAATCCGAAATTGAGAGGCGCTGTTTCATCTCATCGGAAACGAAACGCCGATTCAAAATCAAATTCAGGATCTATCGGCATGGGTAAAGTTTCTTTCTGCCCAAGCCACACACCGTCTTTCCCGCCCACCATGGGAGTCGGATATCAAACCTTTGCGTTTTTCAAATTTTCAAACGCCTCTGCCACCAGGGATTCCACCTGTGTAAAAGCCGTCTGAGGCTCCGCTACCCGCCGCAAAACCGCCAGATATTCAATATTCCCGCCGGTTTTGGCGGCTCCGGAAGCGTTTCCCCCTGTAATAGGGGAATATGTCAGGCAAACAGGTTCCAGTCCCTGCTCCAAGAAAAAATCACTCAGTTCCCGCAGCACCTGCCGATGGGCCTTGGGATCCTTTACAACCCCGTTTTTCCCTACCGCCGCCCGTCCCGCCTCAAACTGGGGCTTGATCAGTATCCCCAGGCGGGCATCCCGGGTTAAAAAAGGCAGCAAGCTAGGCAGTACGGCTTTTATTGAAATAAATGATACATCAACCGACGCAAAATGTACAGAATTTTTTGGGATAGCCTCCGACAGGCGTTCCCCGTTCCGGCCATCCGTACCTTCCAGATTAACCACCCGTGGATCCGATACCAGGGATGGATGAAGCTGACCATGGCCCACGTCCACCGCGTAAACCCGTACGGCGCCCCGTCGGAGCATACAGTCGGTAAAGCCCCCGGTGGAAGCCCCCATATCCAGGGCGGTCAGCCCCGTCAGGGAAATTCCACCCATATCCAGGGCTTTTTCCAGCTTTAATCCGCCCCGGCCTACATAAGGTACCCCCTCCGTACGGCACACAACCGCCGCTTCCGGAGAAATTTGGGCAGCCGGTTTTGTCACCATACGACCATCAACCCATACACGGCCCGACTGGATCAGTTCCTTAGCTCGTTCCCTGCCGGACACCAAGCCGCGTCCCACCAGCAGCGTGTCCAGCCGTTTAGTCTCCATGAACGGCCTCCCGCACTTTCACAATCATGCCGTCCACATCCAGGCCGGTTTCCCGTAGGCCGGCGGATACGGTACAGGCCGGCAGTGGACGATCTATTGCCTGTACCACATATCTTCCCCGATACCCCTGTTCCAGCATGGCCTCTCCAAAAGCCTGGGCTATCCCGCCGTTCCGGCTTCCCTCTTCGAAAAAGACAACCTGCTGATAGTCCCCGGCAAGTTTGACTGCCTCCTCCGGCAGGGGCCAGATCCTGGTCAGCTTCAGCACCGATACCGGTATCCCGTCCCCCGTTAGCTCCCGGGCGGCCGTCAAGGCATTGGAAAACACCCGGCCGTAGGTCACCAGCAGGATATGGGATTCGGGATTCCGCAAATGGGTGTACGCCTTGTAATCCGGAACAAATCCCTCCGCTCCGGGCAGTTCCCCACCCTTGGGATACCGGACCACAGCTATGCCGTGCCGGTCATACATAGCCTGTTTCAAGTTGATCTCCAGTTCCCCAAAGGTAGAGGGACTGTAAACCGTTACCCGGGGGATGGTGGTCAGAAACGGGACATCAAAAATCCCCTGATGGGTCTCCCCATCGTCCGGGACAATCCCTGCCCTGTCAACCGCCAACACAATATGGTTGCCCATAATGGCGGTATCATTGAGAAGCTGATCATAACTGCGCTGCAGAAAAGTAGAATACACAGCAAATACCGGCAGCATACCACTGCAGGCCAGCCCTGAGGCAAAAGTTACCGCGTGCTCCTCCGCAATGCCTACGTCAAAAAAACGTACCGGATATCGTTGGGCAAATTTGTCTAAACCGGTGCCGCTTTTCATGGCAGCGGTAATGGCACAAACCCGCACATCCTCTCTGGCCAGGGTACATAGGCTGTCCCCCATGGTTTGGGAAAAGGAGGGACCTCCTGCCGGGGTTTTGCCCGTCTCAATATCAAATCCTGTTACCCCGTGATAGGTATCCGGGGACTGGACGGCGTAACTGTATCCCTTGCCTTTGACCGTCTCCACGTGGAGCAGTACAGGGCGGTTCAGATTTTTAGCGGTCTGCAGAGCCTGGCCCAGATCCCGGAGATCGTGGCCGTCAATCGGCCCCAGATAATAAAAGCCCATCTCCTCAAACAGGGTGCTTTGATGGTAGATGGCGTTCTTCATCCGGGATTTCACCCAAACGATCCCCCGCTGGGCGGGCTTGCCAATCAGGGGAATATGGGAAATCACACTGCTGACGCCCATTTTGAACCGTACATACCGTG
>CALWMQ010000105.1 GCA_944382025.1 uncultured Clostridia bacterium
TCCTGCTTGTCCATCTTCACGTAGCCAAACATTTCCTTTTTATATCTCTGGTATAAGTTCTAATACTATGATATTATATCCTCAAAAACAGTATATGAAAGAATTGTAAATAATCTTGGTATTTTCCCGATTTTTCCTGTCTGGAAAGCCTCCGGAATGGTGGTTAGAACGTTAGAACCCAGTCTTCCCTGAAAAAAGACTGCGCTGAAAAGGGGCTGATCAGATACATCCGCGGCTTTTCAGGAACGGATCTCCGGTTTGGAGGGCGGTACGGGGCTTTTCCGGCGGGCAAGGCGCCCGGCAATGTCCTTGACGAAAGGGGCTAGTCCTGCCGGTCTGATACCCCGTCATCCAGCCCTAACTCCCAATCGGCGGTCCAGCCTTTATCCACACAGTATGCCAAGGATTGAAGCTCCTGGGCCAGCCGCTGCCGGCTATGGGGATGGCGGAACCAGGTATCCCTGCGAAAACGCGGGCTGGTGGCAGGACAGGCAACTAGGTTATAATTTTCAGGGAAACCGGCTCGTGCGGTCAGAAAAGCCCGCGTCATATGAAATTCCGCTGTCACCAGCAGCAGTTTCAACGGCCGTCCGCCGGTAATCCGGGTCAGAATGGCAGCAGAATTTTTTACATTTTCCGGCGTTGTCTGGGACAGCTCCTCGGTTAGGATATCCAGCTCCGGCACCCCAAGCCGCATCAGGCCCCGGCGAAAGACCGCTGCCTCAGCCGGCAAAGCAGGATCCCGTGTGCCTCCGGAAAGAAAAAAAGTAGGGGCGCGTTTCTCACAATATAACTCCAGCGCCTTTCGGCACCGGTAACGGAACCCTCTGCGGCTCCCAAAAACAAAAATAAAATCCCCTGGTTCTCCTGTATCCTGATTTTGGAAAAACAGGGTATCCAGCAGCATGACCGTTTCCTCCCTCATCGGTTGTTCTAAGGCCAGCAACTCTGTTTTGAAGGATTCCAGGGGAAGTTCTGATATCTTCAAGCGTGCCTTCCTTTCTGCGGAAACCTTCCGCTGACAGACAGATACCGGATTAGTGTATACCACCGGAACAGGACTATACCCACTGGCTTTTCTTGGCTTTCCGAAGAAGGATGCCACTATAACAACAAGGCGGAATCCAAAGGATTCCGCCTTGTTGTAAGGATACCGCCGCCTTTAAAAAGGGTAGACAAAAACTTTCCTTCCCATATAGGTACCATATTTTTCTGTCAGGAAAGAGACTTGGCCTGCTTCTGGATTTCCGCGTATAACAGATTATACTCCCGCATCACCGCTTCATCGGAAAATTCTAATTGGCCATTTTCCCCAACACCCCATTGGTCTAAATGCTCCTGAAGGAAAGAGCCCAGACGGACAGCGTTATGATAGACTGCGATATATTCGTCCACATTCTGTAACTCAAAGTGATTTATTCTTTTAAAAAACAGGGATTGCAAATGCTCCGGCACATGATGGGTATCAAAAGCCTGCTTCACATGCTCATGGCTGCCGGCTGACGCCAGATCCTCGTAATACACAACGGCATAAGCATACCCCTGCTCCAGGACAGACATGACGTTACTAAGGCCGTTGTCCCTATCGGCGGTCAGTGTCTCCGGCTGCAGCTGTTCGGAATAGTCTATTGCCGTCATCTGCCGGTCAAAAGATTTTTTAATCTCCGCCAGTTCCTCCGTAACCTCCGCTACCGCCTGCTGATACCGGGCAAAATCCTCAGGAAGGCCTTCTTTTGTCACCATAGCTTCCCCGGTTTGAAGGGATTGGGCGGAATTAAGGGCAATACCCTTCAAACGACTGAGATCTTGGCTGCCCACACCGAACAGCAAAAACACAACCCCATAGGCGGCCAAAGCGGATATGATGGCAATTCCCAGATGGATAGCTTTTCCATGACAAAAAAAGGAGTTGGCCGGGAGAGCGTTGCCCGGTACTTCCCCGCCGAATCGGCCACCCCGAATATCATCCAGAATCCAACGGGTTTTCCCACGGGTTCCGATATTGCGGCGGAAAAAGAAAAAATACAGTCTGTCGTCTGCCCACATCTGAAAAGCCGCAGTCCCCTTGGTAGTCATCTGAATGCGGACAGCCCCGCCAATTTTTTCCGGCTTCCAGTTCATAATCCTCTCCAAGCCACCATCAGCCATGACTGCCCTATCGAGAACTTTTTTCATACGAGGCAGTTTGTGAGAAGAATAATTTTCTAACTGGAGGGTTCCCAAAATATAGTTTACCATCCGGCTGGGCGATAGGATCCACCATATCAACACCAGCAAGACCGTTACAATCAGCATTCCAAGGGTCAAATGCCAAAAAATCCCCCCCAGGAAATACGTACAGGCCGACAATATGGCAAATAACAGTCCTATTCCCATCACAGGTATTAACAGCCGCCGCCATTCTTTTTTCTCCGTCATGTTTAGCCTGCCTTTCTTCCGTATCAGGTATGGGACGGGGTATCGGAACCGGATTGCGTTGGCTAAACCCGGCCTTGGCGCAGCCGGTCCAGAAAATCCGTAAAATATGGGGGCAGCGGGCTGGAAAATTCCAGATATTCCCCACTGACAGGATGGACAAACCCGATCACTCTGGCATGGAGACATTGGCCATGAAGGCCTTCAGGCTGTTTGCCATGGCCATACACTGTGTCCCCAGCAACCGGATGCCCTAAATAAGCCATATGCACCCGTATATGATGGGTCCGGCCGGTTTCCAGCTTCAGCCGGATATACGAATATCCCGGCTGCACCGCAGTACCGGGATATTCCTCCAGAACAGTATAATGGGTACGGGCCGGCTTACTGTTTTTGGGGGTCACCGCCATCTTTTTCCGATCAATGGGATGGCGGCCGATCGGCGCCTCTATTACCCCTTCCGGCTCTTTGAGGTGCCCGCACACCACCGCCTCATAAATCCGGGTAAAGCTGTGTGCCTTAATCTGCTCCGCCAGCCCCTGATGGGCTTTATCATTCTTAGCCACAATCAGCAATCCGCTGGTATCTTTATCGATGCGATGCACAAT
>CALWMQ010000106.1 GCA_944382025.1 uncultured Clostridia bacterium
GGTGTGCGATCAGGAACTGCCGGTGGCGGAAATGGAAAAAATTATCCGCACCTCCGGTGGCCGGCTGCTGGAAAGCGTCAGCCTGTTCGATGTATACCAGGGTGCCCAGATCGAAAAAGGCAAAAAGAGCGTCGCTTTCAGCCTGATCTTCCGTTCCAAGGAAGGAACGCTGTCGGATGGGGATATCGAACCCGCCCTTCAGAAAATCTTCAGGAATTTGAAAGAAAAAGGTTGCGTTCTTCGCTCATAATGCCTTGAAAAATCGTTATATATACCGTATAATGGAGACAATCACATTGGATCGGAGGCCGACGCTATGCTGGACAAAACCAGGACTTTTTCCCTGGGCGAGGACAAGGAACGGGAGATGAAACAGATCCTGACCACCGTCTATGACGCCCTGCGGGAAAAAGGGTATAACCCCATTAACCAGATCGTCGGATATCTGCTCAGCGAGGATCCCACCTACATCACTACCCACAACAATGCCCGCAGCCTGATCCGCAAGCTGGATCGGGATGAACTGCTCCGGGCCCTGGTGCGTTCCTATCTGAATCAGTAAGCGGCAAGGGGCTTCTCCGAGTCCCTTCGGCATGGGACTGCCCACTGGTCTGTTTCCGCTCAGCCGTCTCCTGTCAGTCTCTAAATCAAACGTTAAACGCCGGCGCTTTCCCATGGCTGAAACAGCCTGGAAAGCGCCGGCGTTTTGCTTGCGTCTTATTGCCTAGGCCCCTTTGATTCTCAGGGTGCCGACTTATTTCATGATTTCGGCTTGTTACCGGAAGACCTCTGACAGCGTTCTTCCGCACCGCTTTGCCCTTGGCTCATCCTCCCGAAGGGTTACGTCGCCTATCTGGCCCATTCCGCGTTCCTCAGCATCTGCTCTGTACGCGCCACCGATGCTCCACGGCCCCGCTCAGTCTGTAGGCTGCGGTCACGGGGGTTAACGCTGACCTCAGCATAAATCTGATTCGCCCCTGCCATCAGGCACAGTTCATCCGGTTCGTGAACGCCCATCGCCCGTTTCGGGCGTACGCAAAGCTCTGTGACAGCGCAGATTTTTGCCAGTTCCACAGCCGAGATTTCTCCCCGGGAACAGACTTTCGTGCCGGGTACGCATACCCGCTTCATCACCGCCATCACCTCTACCGGATATTCCCTGGCGCGGAAAATCTCCTGGAGTATGTCGTCCACTGTGTGCTCCGGCCCGATTGGCTCCACGCAGTAATAGAGTTCCAATCCCGCTTCCTTGACCGCGTCCAGGGTGCGAATACGCTGTGCGGGATCCAGACCGGTATCCTTTCCTTCCCCTAAACGGCAAATATGATATACGCCGGTGAATCCCGCCTGTTTCAGCCTCTGGGCATAGGCGGTGTCAAAATCTCCCGTATTGGCCACCAGCCGCATACCGTTAGGTAAACGCTTTTTAACCTCCCGGCCATAAGCCAGAAATTCCTCCTTACTGTAGCCGGCTGTGGTCATGAGGAAAATTTCGTCCACCCCTGCCGGAACCAGCTGATCCACCATTTTGGTCACGTCATCCAGTGACAGGGCAAACTGATTTTTCGGGTCAAAAGCATCCTCCGCCAAAGAGCAGAACGCGCAGTTGGCCGGGCAGGGTGCCGCGTCCATCCCTATCTGAGCAAAAATGCTTCCTCGTCCAGAAAAGCGCTTCCTGGCGTCCCTATTGGCGATCCCCAGCAGCCTGTAATAGGCCTCGCTGCCGTTGGGAATCCCCAGCAGCTGCCGGGCATCTTCTCTGGACAGGATCTCCCCGGATTCCGCCTTGTTCAATACCGTTTCCGCCATGTTGCCTTTTCCTTTCCTTATTCAACCGCGATGATGTGCTTGGAATACCATCGAACCGCTTCCGCCACCAGCTTCCTAACCGGCATACCAGCGCCGGAAAGCACCACTAAACGTCCCGCTTTCTCGTCCGGTACCGGGTCGGGATAAGCGGTAAGGTTTACCACATTGCCCACGCAGTCCGCCAAATACATCCCCTGAGTTGTCTGAATAAAGCCTTTGACTCGGAAGGTTGCCTCCAGAAACATCTCGATAAACTTCTGCAGTTCAAAGGGCGTCATGGTGGGGGCAATGGTAATACACATACTCCTCAGCGTAAGGTCTGCCGTCAGTGGCAGGCTGTCCGCCGAAACGGCCTGCGCCCGGGCCAGCGTGTCCAGAATACCGGCATCCACCGCGCCGAAACTGGTCTGGAAAACCGGCATATCCGGACGCTGGCCGCGGATGAGCGACAGGGTTTGTTCCAGTTGAGACTGACTGGCCAAATCCACCTTATTGATCACCGCCACGTCACTGGCCGCCAGCTGTTTGACACAGGTGCGCGCGGTAGCGTACAGCTTGGGGAAACGTACGGCGTCAATCAGGCATACCGCCCCTTGATACTCAATATGAGGGAACCGGTCGGTTTGGGAAAACAATTTCCGCACACCGGTGGGGTCGGAAAGGCCTGAAGCTTCCACCAGGATAACATCGGCATGGACGTCCGCGGACTGGCGCATGACTTTCTCGAATTGATCCAACCGGCAGGAACAGAACACGGAGCCTCCTGAAATCTCATTGAGGTAGGCGCCCAGCTGGGACAGAAGGAGCCCATCGACCCCTTCCTGCCCGAATTCGTTGACAATCAGCTGGATTTTTTTCCCGGCAAACAGCCGGATGAAGTTTTTCAGAAAGGTGGTTTTGCCCGCCCCCAGAAACCCGGTAATCAGATACAGCTTTCCCATACGTTAATTGTTTTTGGCTTTGATCGCTTCCATAGCTTCGTTGATGGCCTGTTCCAGTTCCGCCTTATTGGGGATAATGGAACGGTATTTCAGTTCGCCGTTAATGTACATGGACGGCAGGTTGGGAACTCCCATCTTAACGCAGCGAGCGATATTTTCCTTATAGATAAACTTGTATTCCACCATATCGATGGCATCACCAAAGGTTTCCACCGCCTGGTTAGCGGCGTTCATCATATAACCGCAAGCCGCGCACTGGGCGGAATCCAGCGTAAACACCTCGATCAGCGGCTTTTTCAGGTGGTCGTAATCCGGCAGCACCACTTCGGATGTATCAACTTCCGCAGCCTGGTAATTTTTCACCATTTCCCGTACCGCGTCGGTTTCAATAGCGGCCTGGGCCACGCCAATCCCGTTTTCTACCGGGACATCATACGGCATATCGCATCCGGGAGCCAGGATAAAGTTCTTTTTCACCTTGACGGAATCCAGAAGGTCAACCACAAACTTCATGTTATCCTGTTGGTTGCCCAGCAGCATCACGGAGGTCAAGGGGATATTCCCGCCAATGGCTACATTATATTTGTCCGAAATTTCTTTCGCCGCCAGCAGGTTCACGTTTTCGTCCACAGATATGGAATCAGGGTTGGTCTGGCACATTCCCTCAATATTGCGGGTGGCGTCGCCGCATACAAAGAAGGAAGAGAAAACGCCCTTTTCCCGGATATACCGGAACAGTTCGGTATACGGCTCGGACATATACTGCTCAAAGTGGCTGGTGGAAATCTGGGAAATCAGCGGGTCCACGATAGCGATGACATCCATCCCCGCTTCTACGTAATAATCCGTCATCCGCATGCATACCCGGTTGCAGAAAGCAAACAGGCTCTTGGTTTCCTCTTCAAAATCGAACATGTCGGTAAACAGGTTATTGCCGCGCAGGTGGGATGCCAGGGTAAAGGGACCGCAGATTAAGCCGTACAAAGCCGTGGTATCGCCAACCGCCTTTTTCATCCGGGTCATGACATCCAGTACATAGGGGATACGGCCGGACTCTTTTTGAGGGATTTTGCAGTCGCACGGCGTTACAGGGGGCTCTTCATCACTGCCATCCAGAGGGTGGCTGGAAACCGAAGGAGGGCAATCCTTCGCCCAGGTCAGATCGCATCCCAGGCATTCCGCCTCGATCTGCAGGTCGAAAATCACCGGCTGGCCATCAGGCTTGTACAAACGGTTGACTTCCATCAGGGACTCGAACGCCTTATCAGCGTCGGTCAGCATTTCGGTGGCATCATAGCCTTTCAGCTTTCCGGCATGAACACCGGCAAACGGTACCCAGGGGGCCCGTTCGGTTTCCTCATGGCGCAGGGTACGGAATAGTAAGTCTTTCATGATACCTTTCTCCTTTTTACTGGAAATATAGAGCGGGATGGGCAGACACGCACATCCCTACAGGAAACCGCGATATACCGCTTTTTCCTGAAACAGCGGTTGCATTATATCATCCTCCCTATTTTCCGTATTGTACGATGTTTTTTTTTTTAGGATTTTCTTTAGGGAAATTTCCAATCCTGCCCGGCATCGGGACCGGACCTCACATCCGTACCGGCGGGTGATAAAGATCACCGGGATCCCCTGCAGGATGCCATGGGCCAAAGGGTTTTCCAAAACAGCCATCCGTCCGTCATTGAAACAGCTCGATGTACAGCAGCTGTTTCCTATCTTATCTCAGTCCA
>CALWMQ010000107.1 GCA_944382025.1 uncultured Clostridia bacterium
CCGGTAGCTTCGACCACTGCCCCCTCCTCGGCGGTAGCGCCGGTACTCAGATATCCCTTGCCCGCCCCCAGACCCTCCGATTCCAATCCGTACAGCCGATCCCGTACCGTGTCGGTGGCCGCTGTCATCTCATCCTGGAAGGTCAGGGATGTTTTCAGGTCATCGGCCAGCTGCACCGGATCCA
Organism: uncultured Clostridia bacterium; assembly: GCA_944382025.1. Classification (GTDB taxonomy): domain Bacteria; phylum Bacillota; class Clostridia; order Oscillospirales; family Acutalibacteraceae; genus UMGS1623. The sequence goes on from CALWMQ010000107.1 coordinate 185, forward strand.
CATCGGCAACCCCTCCCTTGGAGCAGCCTCCCAGTATCAGCATAAACGCCGCCAGGACGGCCGCTATCCGCAATGATTTCATACCTTTCGATCCTTTCCCCTATTTTGAACTCTCAGCCTACTGTGTGGCTTTTGAGATAGTCCAGCCATTTGACGCAGTAAGAGGGCTTCAGGTGGATACCATCCATAGCCGCCTCCTCCGGAAGCACGCCGGAAGCGTCCTGCACCGCCTCGGACACATTAAGGTAATATACCTGTTTTTCCTCGCACATCTTCACAATCAGGTCGTTATACAGCCGGACACGCTCATTGGTGTACACCCCGCCATCGGATGACTTTTTCGCTGTTACCGGCAGAATGGACTGTACATAGATAACAGCCCCCGGTTCCAGCCGCTTCAGTTCATCAATAACCTTGCCGTACTGCTTGATAAACACCGATTCATACGACCATCCCAGCTCGTTGACCCCCAGCATAATATAAATTTTGCTGAAGGTCTGCGTTTCCAAGGCTTCCATGATGGTTACCGTCTCATCGTCCCTCTTTACCACCGGTTTGGTAAAGATGGTGTCCACCATCAGCCCCTTATGGGTATAGAAGGTAGCGGTATCCAGCCCGCTGTACAGGGAGAGACCCTCGGTACGGGAATCTCCGATGAACAAAGCATCGGCAAAATACTCATCGCTCACCGGACCCGACGCTTCCACTATCGTCTTTCCATAAGGTACGGTGGATCCAGTAGAGGTGGCATTCGTGGAATCGGTGGTAGGCGTTGTCGATAACAGAGTGGTTTCCTCGGCGGAAGGATTTTGGGCAGTCGTTTCTTCCCCGGGTACCGAGGAAGGGATTCCCAACGCCGGCAATTTATCCCCATTGAGCACCGCTGCCACCGCTACCACGCCAAATACACACAACAGCCCGGCCACTCCGGCAAATATGCCCCGTTTGATCATCATCGCCCGCCGCTTTTTCCGGCGAAACATCTTCTCGTTCATTCCGGCTCCACCTTTCAAACTGTTCTGTCTATAAGATGTGCGGAAAAACGGAAAAGTTGAACCTCGCCCCGCATTTTTGTGAAAAAGTTTTTTCGACATCCTGGTCCTCCCTGTCGGAAAAAGATGAAAAAACGTTACTTTTATGGTATCCTTTCTGTCATACACTTTTACTTCAAATTGCGTTTGGCAAAAACTTTTTAGTGCTTCCCTGTTACTGAAGGAATATTATACCATAAAAAATCCCCTTGAGAAGCCGCAAAAGGTAAAAAGGCAAATTTTCTCCGGTTTTGGTATTCTGTACCGGACAGGGATAGATTTTTCCGGATTTATTCACCTGAATTTCTTTCGAGGGATTTTATGGACACCTTCTGTCCATTCCTCTCTCCCGCTTCTATGAAAGGACTGATCATACCATGTATCTGGCCGATCTCCACATTCATTCCCGTTACTCCCGGGCCACCAGCCGGGACCTGACCCCGGAAACGCTGGACTGGTGGGGCCGTCGGAAGGGCCTGCTGGTGATTGGTACCGGTGATTTCACCCATCCTGCCTGGCGGGAAGAACTGAAGGAAAAGCTGGAACCGGCGGAGGAGGGGCTCTATCGCCTGAAGGCGTCCTGCCGTATCCACGAAGATCTGCCCGCCCCCGCGCCGGGGGCGGACGATCACGTGCCCCGGTTTCTGGTGACCGGAGAGATCAGCTCTATCTACAAAAAAGGGGACCGGGTCCGCAAAATTCACAATCTCCTGCTGTTTCCTTCCCTGGAGGCGGCGGAAATGTACGCTAAGCGGCTGGAACTGCTGGGGAACCTGCATTCTGACGGCCGCCCCATTCTGGGGCTGGACAGCAAAATCCTTCTGGAGCTGCTGCTGGAAACCTGTCCCGACGCCATGCTCATCCCCGCCCATATCTGGACCCCTCATTTCTCCTTGTTCGGAGCCTATTCCAGCTTTGACCGGATTGAGGATTGCTTTGAGGACCTGACGCCCTACATCCATGCTCTGGAGACCGGCCTGTCCTCCGATCCTCCCATGAACTGGCGTCTGTCCGCCCTGGACCGGTACACCCTGGTGTCCATAGTCGATGCCCACTCCCCCGCCAACCTTGCCCGGGAAGCCAATCTGTTCGATACCCAGGTATCTTATCCCGCCATCAAGCACGCCCTGGAACACAAGGGCTCCGGGGAATTTCAGGGAACCATCGAATTCTTTCCGGAGGAAGGAAAATATCACTGGGACGGCCATCGGAACTGCGGGGTATGCCTCAAGCCTTCCGACACCATCCAAGCCGACGGTAAATGCCCCGTGTGCGGCGGACGGATCACGGTGGGGGTATCCCACCGGGTGGAAGAGTTGGCTGACCGACCGGAGGGTTACCGGCTGGAGAACCCGCCCCACTATGAAAGTCTGGTTCCCCTGCGGGAGGTGATCGCCGCCTCCACCGGCTACACCCCGTCCAGCGCTAAGGTGGGAAAGCAATATGATACCCTGCTGCGGCTGCTGGGGCCGGAACTATATATTCTGCGACAAGCCCCTCTGGACGCGGTAGAGCGGGAGGCCGGACCCCTCATCGCCGAAGGGATCCGGCGGCTGCGTCAGGGGACGGTGGAGGTCTCTCCCGGGTTTGACGGGGAATACGGAAAGGTGAGGATTTTGAGCCAGAGCGACATGGATCGGCTCTCCGGCCAGCTCCGGTTCTTCAGCGACGCCCTGACCCCCAAGAAAAAAGCCCCGGCCCTTCCCCTCCCCGCTCCGGAGATGGCTCAGGAACTGGTTCCCTCCCACCCCCAGTCTCCCGGCGGCCTGTACGGCCTCAACCCGGAGCAGGAGGCCGCTGTCCGGGCTTCGGAACCGGTGGTGGCGGTG
>CALWMQ010000108.1 GCA_944382025.1 uncultured Clostridia bacterium
CCCCATGACCCCCCTGTACAACATCTTCGACGCCAATAATACAGCCTACACCCTTACTGAATTCTGCCAGGGTGTCACCCTGCAGGAGACCTTGAAACAAGCTGGCGGCAAGATGAAATGGGATCAGGTCCGGCCCCTGATCATGCCCTTGCTGACCGCCTTGTCCGCTATGCATTCCGCCGGCCTGTACCATCTGGGTATCTGCCCACAGAATATCCTGGTTGGGCTGGATGGCCGGGTCCATTTGAAAAACTTTATTATCCCCGAAGCCCGGATGGTCAGTTCCGACCTCAAGCCCCAGCTGCTGTCCGGCTTCTCCGCGCCCGAACAATACCAATTTGAACAGTCCTATTCCGCCGCTACTGATGTGTACGGTATAACCGCTACCATCTTTTGCCTGCCCACCGGCAATCCCCCAGCGGACGGCGCCTCCCGAGCCCGGTCTTCAGCCGATCTCCTCATGCCCGCCGATGTGGCCAAAGAACTGCCCGCTCATGTGAAATCCGCCCTGTTCCACGGCCTGCAGGTACGGTTGGATCAGCGCATCTCCTCTATAGCCCAGCTCCAGGAACGGCTCAGCGAAACCCCTGCGGTTTCCGCTCTTCGTCAGGCTGATTCTCCCGCCTCTACCCCCGCTCCCAGAACGGCTGAGAAAAAACCTCAGGACACCGCCTCCTCCGCACCCGATAAGCCTAAAAAAAGCGGAAACCGCCTAAAATATGGTCTGCTGATCTTTATCGCCTGCTTCTTAGTACTGGCCCTGATCGCTTTTGGGGTGCTGCTGATCCTATTCCCCAATATGCTCAGCGGCAACAGCCAAGACAGCAGCGTGCCTTCTTCCCCTTCCGGAATGACCGTCTCGTCCAGTACCTCTACTACCTCCTCTACCCAGTGGAAAGATCCTATGGATTCCTACGCCGTCTCCGATGTGAAAGGCAAAAATTATTACGATATTAAAGATGAAAAGCAAAACGGCGATATGGTATTGGAAATTGAGTCCCTGGTGTTTGACGACAGTCCCGCCGGTACCATCATCTCCCAGTCTCCCGCGCCGGAATCCCAGGCGCCAAAAGGGTCCACTATTCATGTAGTCATCAGCAACGGCCCTGAACAGCGAACCTTGCCGGACCTCTCCGGCTGGCCTCAGGAATACGCTAAAACCCTGCTGGAACAACTGGGCTACAAGGTGGATGTGTTAGAACTGGCGGTATCCGATTACGAAAAAGGTCTGGTTCAGGACACCAGCCCCGTAGCTGGGTCTAAAGTTTCTTACGGTGACACCATTACCCTGCGGGTCAGCAATCAAACCCAGGAAACTGAACCTACCGAACCTGACAATCCCTTTCCGTTTTGGTGACCCTCTAAAGTCTCCGTTCCCGCCCCCAAACGGAATCCCTATAGCGCTTTATTAATCACCAAACGCTTCATGGAATCCACATCCAACGTCTAAAACCGGCAGCCTTGGGACCTGCGTCCTTTAAAGGCTGCCGATTTTTATGATTTCGCACCCCCGGCTCTGTGGGCAGAGGTACCCCGCGGCTTGCATTAGCTTCAAGCGTCCGGCGAAGTCAGCTGCTAACAGCGCCTCCTGAAAATAGGTAAGCTTTCGTTAGGACAACAGAACGTCTGTTTGCGGACCGCGGGGCAAGTGCTGCGAGTAGAACAAATTCCGGTGCCTCTTAAAAGGCGCGCCTGCGAACGCCCGTGGGCGGGAAACAGAGAACAGGGGTTGGCGCCGTGGTCAAAACCAGCTGCCGCCAAGGCGATGCGTGGTGGTTTTGGGGGTCGCAAGGAAGGCGGGATCGAGGTGCTACGTCCCTGTCATTCCCACAGAATGTGAAACACTTCTGAACACAAAGCGTAAGAGGGGAGCCTTACCCTTTCCGGGGATGGTTTCGGCGTAGGCACCTCCCATAAACGGGCACGCCCCGCCGATATACGGCGGGGCGTGCCCCATTCCTGTGATATATTCCCGAGTCCCATCCCGTTTTTCCTGACTCAGGGCTAAACGATTTCCTGAAATTACTGATTCTTAGGATCCTTTTGGCGGCGGAGGAACCGGGGCTCATGGGTATACTCTAAAACATGCCGTTTAATGCCTAACAGGCCCAGCAAGCCGAATATCAAACCAATACCTGAATTCCGCAGCCCCGCCAGAAGGCCCCCGTTTGCCAAATAGGTTCCTACCGCGGCCAGCGCCTGGGAAAGGGATGGATAAACACCGGCGCTCCACCAGGAAACCACATCGGAAGCCAGAGAGGCGCCTATCATGGCCATTACCGAAAAAATCAGGATAACCGCTGTCGCAAAGGCCGTGTGATGAGCACCCTTACAGGTACGGTACCCATAAAAGGAGGCGGTACTGATCAGCGCCCCCAGCCACATGGATATCCAACCGAACCCGCCTACCAGAACCCACGGGAGCGCTCCTATCAAAGCCCCTGCCAACGCTCCGGCGGCACCACGAAGATAGACATAAAATGGTTCCCCATACTTTTCAAACCGGTCGGTATGGGCCACGCCGATATTCTTTACCGCCTCCCCCGCCGCCAGTTCAATATAGGCCATCGCCTCGTCTGCCGTAGGGATTTCCGGCTGGGGACGGGTGATCAAAATACCAAACTGATGGCGTACCGCCGTGGTTCCCGGCCATTTGGCCGCTAAGCGGGATTCCAGCTTGGGCAGCTGCTTTTCCGGGATGCTGGCCGACATCTCCAGGCTCCACGCCGGCTCCATTGTCAGCCGGAAGGCGATCCCCCCAGATATCCCCGACACCGTGCCGGCAGACGCATTAATCCGGTACCCCTTACTTTGAGCTGCCGCGCATAACTCCTGAGACAGCATGCATATCCCCCTTTATCCGCCATCTGGGAAGTTCCACTCCCCAGACAGATCATATATACGCTTTAGTATAGCTAAAAGGCAGCTTCCCGTCAACGGCGGGCCTGCGCAAACAGAATAATTCCTTCCGCAAAAAATCAGGGTTTCATGACATCGCCAATGGTTTGCGCCCGGCTGTGCGCGATGGGTTTCCACTCTGTCCTGGGATGAAGGAGAGCCGCTGCCGCCAGAAAAGCCATGGGAAACATAAACACTGGGAACAACAGTATCGCCTTGGCGAAAAGTTTCAAGGATTTACGTTCCAACACAACAGTGATCATGCCTATCCCCGCGGTAAAAATGTAGGTCAGCACCAGGGACCCGGCCAGAACCACAAGAGCCCAAAACCCAACCCCCGGTACCATCAGCATGGAGAGCAGAGATAACACACCCGATACCAGCAGCAAAGCCATAGACGGAACAATCAGCAGATACAGCAGCATATCCAGGCTGCCCTTATGCCGGGCCTTCACCCCACGGAGCACAGGCTGCATACAGCATCGGGTGATCTGGGCCGCCCCCACCAGCCAGCGGAACCTCTGCCGCAGGGATACGGAAAAGGTTACCGGCTGCTCATCATAAAATACGGCCTCATCCACCAGCCGGATTTTACGTCCCGCGGCAATCTGCAGAATGGAAAATTCACAGTCTTCGGTAATGGTCTGGGTGTTCCAGCCCTCCGGCCCCAGCACCTCCATTTTAAACGCGAAACCCGTTCCGCACACCATACCGGACATCCCCAGATTGCACCGGGCTCGATGGAAAAAACGGGTCAGGAGCATCCAGTAAATAGCGTAGCCGCCGCTGATCCAGGAATCCCCGGGATTCTTGGTATCCCGGTATCCCTCCACAATGTCCGCCCCAGCGCACAGACCCTGATTCATTTTCTCCAGGAAGCCCGGGATAGCCAGGTTGTCCGCGTCAAAGACACATACGGCGTCATACCTGTCCGGATAGTCTTCTCTCAGGCGTTCCACCGCCCAACGCAGGGCGTAGCCTTTCCCAACCTCTTTCTGGTTGAACCGTTCATATACAATCGCCCCATGGCGGCGGGCGACGCCTGCCGTATCATCTTGTGTACAGTTGTCCGCTACTACGAAAATGTCGTACAGCTCCCGAGGATAGGTCTGCTGGTTCAGACTGTCCAGCAGCTGCCCAATGACAGCCTCCTCGTGCCGGGCGCAGATCAACACCGCGGACCGGTACCGCTGTTCTGCCGCGGGCAAAGGGTTCCGGCGGCCGAACTGTCCCACAAGTCCCACCACTGCCTGCCAGATCACGGCGGGAAGCGCCAACAC
>CALWMQ010000109.1 GCA_944382025.1 uncultured Clostridia bacterium
CCTTTTTTCAAAAGGCAGCGCCTGAGAGTGCCAGCATGGTTCGAAACAGCGAGCAGGGGTTGACATCACGGTCCCCCCCCCTGCGTACGGCGTGTGGTAGTTTTCGGCACCGCACGGGGAGAGGGGACTGAGGGGCAGTACCCCTTGTTCACCTCAAAGAACGAAATCTCTCCCCCACGCTGAAAAAACCTTTCTGTCATTTTCCTACTCGTTTACGGCAGCGTAAAAGGGGGACGGCCTCGTCATGCCGTCCCCCTTTGTTCTCCGCATATTAAAGCCAGGGAATCTCGCTTTCATGCCGCTTTGGGCGACCCATTAAACTCTTAATCGCTTCCTTAGCAGGCTGCCCCTCATAGCATACTCGGTAGCACTGCTCGGTAATCGGCATAACAACCCCCATCTTCTGGGATAACCGCCAGGCCACCCCGGCAGCCAGATACCCCTCGACAGTGCCCACCTGTTTTACCGCCTGTTCCGGCGGGGTGCCCTGCCCAATCAGAATACCCGCCCGGCGGTTACGGGAATGCATACTGCCACAGGTGACAATTAAATCCCCCATACCCGCCAATCCGGCGAAGGTATCGGCCTTAGCCCCCATGGCCACCCCAAGCCGTGCCATTTCAGCCAGCCCACGGGTCATTAAGGCGGCTTTCGTATTATCCCCCATATCCAGCCCGTCGCAGATCCCAGCCGCCAGGGCAATCACATTTTTCAGGGCTCCGCCCAGCTCCACCCCGATGACATCCGTATTGACATAAATCCTCAGAGACGGGTTCATGAGCAGCTCCTGAACCTGTTCCGCCGCCTCTGTATCGGTGGAAGCGCTGACCACTGATGTAGGAACTCCCCGTCCGACTTCTTCCGCATGAGATGGCCCGGATAAGGCGACTACCCGGGTGTCCGGCAGGGCATCAGCAATTACCTGGGTAAACCGCTTAAAGGTACCTTCCTGCAGTCCTTTCCCCGCGTTGGCAATCAACGCCCTCGAGGCTACCAACGGTTTTAACCGCACAGCCGTCTCCTCCACCGCGAAAGAGGGAACCGCCAGAATCAGCAGATCCGCCCCGGATACGCAGCGCAAGTCACCGGTCACATCAATGGTTGGGGGAACAGGTATACCCGGCAGCAGTTTTTTATGCTCGTCATGGCGCCGGATCATGGCCACTTCTTCCTCAAAAGGAGACCACAGGGAAACTTCATGCCCATATTTATCCGCCATCACCGCCAGGGCGGTCCCCCATCCTCCGGCACCCAGCACCGCAATTTTTGCCATGTCCATCCGCCCTTTCTTTATCATATCCGGCAGCCGGTGAGCCTCTGCCGTGTTGCAAGGCAGAACCCGCCTGGCAAAGCCCGGTTCGGTTGTACAGCCTCCGCCGGGGAAGGCACCGCTTTCATCCTTGCGGCAGAGAGGCGTCATCTCCGCCGCCGGACCTTCCCTGGCGTCAAAACCTGGTACAGCAGGCCGTCCTGTCCCATTTACGGAAACCGTCTCACACAAAACCAGCCCTTCAGCCTTATGCCTTTTTGGATCCCAGTTTGCTCTCCGTACCGTTCAAAATCCTTTTTATGTTCGGAATATGCTTAAAGATCAGGATAGCGCCGATTAAAATAGCCATGGCGGTACAAAACCATACCGTCCCGCCGCTTTGACGGTCCACAAGAGCCCGGAACACACAGGTAAATATGGGCAGCAGCACCGCCGCCACAACCGATCCCAGGGACACCATACGCCAAATCGCCACCACCACAATAAAGAACCCCAGGCAAATCAGGGCAACTCGCCAATCCAGAATCAGCATCATGCCCAAAGCGGTCAATACCCCTTTTCCGCCTTTAAAGCCAAAATATACCGGATACAAATGGCCCAAAATGCAGAATAGCCCAGCCAGATATTGTCCGATCAGCACCGCTTCTTCCGGCGCGACCCGGAGGCTTTCAGCACCGGTATAATACAGATTCAAATGCCCCAGAAGCCAGCCGCCGATCAGCACCGCCAGCAGACTTTTCAGCAAGTCTCCCAAGGTGGTCAGCAGAGCCGGCAGCTTTCCTTTGGACCGGAGCACATTGGTAGCCCCCGCGTTGCCGCTGCCATAGGAGCGGATATCCTCTTTGGATGTCAGCCGGGTAACAATAATAGCGGAATTCAAGCTGCCCAGCAAATAGGCTGCCGCCGCCGCCAGCAGCAGGCTAAGCCAGCTGTTTTTTAAGAATTCCCAAAGCAAACGACTCATGGTGGTTCGGCTCCTCTTCATCAAAATGGCGATACAGGCGGCTCTTTTCCGGGCCAGACGGACTTCACAGGCGAATCCAGTCTTGGATCCGCCTCCCGCAAAACCCGAATCGTATTACTTCCCGCTGTTTTCGCCCCGCTCACGGATAATAAACCGCACCGGGGTTCCTTCCAGGCCGAAGGTTTCACGGATCTGGTTTTCCAGATACCTCTGATAGGAAAAATGGAACAGATCCGCCCGGTTCACAAAGCATACAAAAGTAGGCGGCTTGGTAGATGGCTGGGTAATATAGTAAATTTTCAGCCTTCTTCCCTTATCCGTAGGGGGCTGGACCCGGGCGGTAGCCTGAGCCAACACATCATTCAGCATCCCAGTGGCGATGCGCTGGGAATTCTGCTCGTTTACATAGTTGATCAGATCAAACAGGCGTTCCAGCCGCTGGCCGGTCTTCGCGGAAATAAACACAATCGGGGCGTAGGACATAAAGCTGAGATCTTCCATCAGCTTTTTCCGCATCCGGTCCATGGTCTTATCATCTTTTTCCACAGCGTCCCATTTGTTTACCGCGATGATACACGCCTTCCCCTGCTCATGAGCCAGGCCTGCCACTTTGCTGTCCTGCTCGGTAAACCCCTCCACCCCATCGATGAGGATTACGCAGACATCTGCCCGTTCCACCGCCATCTGGGCCCGAAGGATACTGTACTTTTCAATAGCGTCATCCACCCGGCTGCGCCGTCTCAGTCCCGCGGTATCAATAAAGATATAGTGTCCATGGGCATTATCCACCCAGGTATCAATAGCGTCCCGGGTTGTCCCGGCCATATCGGAAACAATGCTCCGCTCCTCTCCGGCCACCCGGTTTATCAGGGAGGATTTCCCGGCATTGGGCTTACCGATCACCGCCACCTTGATGACATCGGGGTCCTCTTCCTCAGTCTCCTCGGAAGGAAGGTAGTCAAACACCGCATCCAGCAGGTCGCCGGT
>CALWMQ010000110.1 GCA_944382025.1 uncultured Clostridia bacterium
CCCGGCGGCGGTAGCGCTCGATGATTGCAGTTTCAAAGGAAATGCCCTTGAGTCTGGGAACCTTGAGGGTGACATCTCCAGAAGTTGTGGTGAGGTTACGGCTGTAATGACCGCTGCGGTATCCCTGGCGTTGCTCATTTCGCTCATACCGGGCCGCCTGGGTCAACTTCTCTGCCTCGGCCTCCAGCAGCTCGTTGAGGGTTTCCTCTACACTACCTCGTACAAGCTCCTTGAGTTCGCTCTTGATTACTTCCTCGTTTAGTTGTACAATTTTCTCAGACATGGTTTGCTATCTCCTTTCAGAATGGTTAGTGTCGCAACTTCATTCTACCAGAGTTCTGCAAACCTTGTCTCTTTTTATCCTCTTTTCCTTTTGCGAAACTTATTCTACCTTATCCTTTGGATGGAGAAGGAAGCGGCAATTTAAAATAAGTTTGGCCAAAATAAAACCGCCTATCCTTAAAATAGGCGGTTTTATTTTAAGTTAATGGAAAAATATTTTTCCCATATGGACGGCAGGAAGAAGCGCCTATACGATAGATGAAACATTTCAAGCTGACGAAAAAGAGGGATTCCGACAATAAATCTGTTCATAATAAGAGCGAATAAGACAAGGCCGTTTGATGCCAATAAAATATTAGCATTTCGTTTTAGGAATCTTTTAATAAGATGATCACCGGAATAGTAAAAGGAAAAACGTGGTGGTTATACAAATATATGTTTCACGATTAAAAGGGGTGGGGGACACTTTAGAGGGTTCGGATCTCATGGCGATTTGGTTATGGTTTGGACAGAATATCCAAGCAGGCGTTTTCACAGCCATCCATAGAGGCCGTCACACGGATAATACCAGGAGCAATACCGGCGCGGAGCATGGAAGCGGCAATACCGCCTTGGAGACGTACATCCGATGGACCAACTCCCTGGCCAGGCCCGGTGATTTCGAAATGAACCATCCCGTGGCAGCTAGGGACAACAGTACCATTGGAATCAGTAACTTCAGCGTAAAGGAATACAAAGTCAGCGCCGTCCGCTTTTAAAGGGATTCCCTGGTTCTCAGCCCGTAACCGAAGGCAGCTTGGGACGCCAGGTGTGCGGCGCCGATGCTCTGCCACGGCCCGGCCGCCGATCCATCCGGTAGCGGCAATTTCTCCTTCCTCGTAAGGCACATCCAGGAAAGTAAAGGGCGGATGAGACAGATGGCGACAGTTGCTGCGGTCAAAAAAGCCGGTTTGCTGAGTGGAAATAAACTCACTGACCTGGCGGCGGAGGCTTTCCAATGCCGTGGTGTCGGCCTGAACCGCGGCCACGTTTTCCTGTTCCATCCAGTAATTGGGATCACAGCAGTCGCGAGGCAGCAAATAAGGGGTATCAGGTCCGGAATCCGGGTGCCGGATCTCGACGGGCCGCCCGTTTACGGAAAGAGAAACCTGTTCGCAGTTGGAAAAGACCACCAGACGACGCCTGGCGGGGCCGGCATCCCAATAGGAAGCGATAAATACCATGGGCTGTTGGGAGGAACGCTGGCTCTGATAAAAATAGTAGGCAAACTTAGGGAGCCTGAACGTATCCAACACTCCGCATTCGCACACGGGATGGGCGGGATAATATCCCCGGTTGTAGTCGATGCCGACCCAGTTGGCATCCCCCATAGCGGAGGGAAGAGCTAAATTATAGTTATGGGTCCACATAAAGTTCCAGGCTTGTAATAGGAGGAGCTGCTCACCAGCGCCGCGCGCCTGCCGGGTGGTGCTTTCATTTCCCCCGAACTCAAAATCGCCATATTCCCGAACAAGCCCTTTTTTGAGGGGGAGGGCATCCAGATGTCGGACGTGATTGACAGGGTCCCATTGGGAAAAGGGTATATCATAACCGACTTTAACCGGGTTGGGGCGTCCGCCGGTATCCCCGGCGGTTAGGCACTGGTCTCCCGGGTATTCCTCATGGGCCGCCAGATGGCACTGGTGGCAGAAATCGTCGGTGGCGCCGGACCATCCGCCCCAATTAAAGCCTTCCGAGTCGCCGGTCTCATTCAGAGAGACTTCCCAAAAGACAATGGAAGGATGGTTACGGTCACGGCGAATCATATCCCGTATGTTCTGCAAAGTACGTTGTTGGAACAGACCCGGCTGGCACCACTGCCACCCAGGAACCGGTTCCATGACCATGAGTCCGATATGATCGCAGGCGTCCAGAAAAGCGGGGGACTGAGGGTAATGGGCCAGGCGGACGAAGTCAAATCCAGCTTTCTTGAGTAAAAGCGCGTCCCGCCATTGGGCGTTGTCCGAGGCGGCACTGCCGACTAATGGGTATTGCTGATGCCGGTTGGTTCCCCGGAGGAACCGTTTGACCCCATTGAGGAGGAAATCCCCTTCTTCCGATAAGGCGATATGGCGGACGCCAAAGTGGACAGAAAGCCTGTCCCAGCATTCCCCATTTACCAAGAGCTGGGTTTCCAGGGTATAGAGGTTTGGGATTTCAGGACTCCACAGCCAAGGAGAAGTAAGCTTATGGTCGAACCGGAATGTCATAGTTCCGCCGGAGGGAATCATACCCTGAGATTCCAACAGGGCGTCCACCTCTCCCTGAGGGTTACGGATACGGCACTGGCAGGAGACGGTTAGCGCTTCGGAAAGGACGTTTTCGCCATGGACTTTTATATGGACACAGGCCTGTTCCCTGGAGACAGGAGAGCAGGTTATGAAAATTCCGCCCCCGGCGGGGATCTGAGCCGAGACAGGGTCAGTGATAGCGACACCGTTGAGTTTTTTTAACCAGACGTTACGATAGAGGCCGCCAAAATAACAGAAATCCAGATCATTGGCGGCTTTTCCAGGGGGGATATCCTGATCGTCACGGTTATCCAGCCGTACGGCTATGATATTTTCGCCGGTGTGGAGGGCGGGCGTGAGGTCCACCTCAAAGGGCAGATATCCGCCTTGATGAGAAGCCAAAGGTATGCCATTGCAGTATACATCAGCGGCCTGCATGGCGGCCTCGAAGTGTAGGATGGTGCGTTGTCCGGGGACAGCTGTATGAAGAAAATGCTTGCGATAAGCGCATACGCCTTGGAAACAAAGGGTGACATCCGCGTCCTCAATTTGCGGGATATGGGGCAATGCCACTGCGTCCCAACCCTCTTCCTGATAAGAAGCTTCAAAGAAATCCTGCTCCGGCCATTTTTTAAAAAGCCAGCCATCGTTCCACAGAACTGCTCGTTGAGCAACGTTTCCCATTCAGTCCCATTCCTCTCATGTTTTTTACAGTGGTTTACCCTGTTGGCAGTGGTGCCAAGCCCGGGCGAACCTGGGTAACAGCCGTAAATTTTCATAATAAGACTTTTCAAGTGGCATTATAATCATGGCGCATCAAAAAGTCAACCATGATTTAAGAAAGCGGGAGGGGATTAAAGGGTGCGAGAGGAGAAGAAAAAGAGGGAAGATTTTACCTTAAAAGTTAAACTTTTATCAATATTTTATCGATTATTACGAAAATAGAGAATAGTTTTTAAATTGACCGTAATATTTCTTAGATAAAAGCATAAAGTCTTATTTTATAAATTTTAGGTCTGTTTTTAAATGGACACAACCGGAAAAGCGCATTATCCTATAACTGTAACGGTTCATCCCTTGCCCGGGATTTATGATTTGAGTGAAGTTCTGCGTGCGAGGCAAGGCGGTTAACCAGGGTTCTGAATTGACACAGAAACAGGAGGAAGGAAAATGCGTAAATGGAAAAAAGGTTTGGCCATGCTGTTGTGCGCGGCGGTAGTTTCGGCAGGGGCAATGCCCGCTGTTTCCGCGCAGACCGGTGAAGAATCCGTATACAGCGCTCATAGCGCTCTCCGGGCTGCCCTGGCGGCAGGGAATATTCAGGCGGCTGCGCCCTGGCAGCCGGTTTCCGCCGGAGGATCAGGGGATGTAAAAGACAGCTGGCTGTCCACGGATTGGCTAGCCATGCAGTTGTCCTCTTTCGAGGAAAGCCCTAACGCTTTTTCACAAACCGGGGTGGATGGCGCGCTGCCGTACATTAAAGCGGATGAGGGCATGCCGGTTATGCTCAATTCCAACCAATGGGAATCCGCCACCTGGTGGGACGCGGCCGGCTTATTGTTTACGGCGCCGAAAGCGGGCACATTGGCTCTTTCCGCTGGGGAGTTTAAACAGATCGCGGCGGCGGAAGGCCATTTGGATGGCGGAGCCGATGCCGCCCAAAATGCCTCAGTGGCTATCGCGAAAAATGGGGTAAAAATCTGGCCCGCTGACGCTGACGCCGCCATCATCAACGCGGAAACCTCCGTAGAATTTCCCAATTTGGAAATAGAGGTAGCGGAGGGGGACCAGATCCTGATAGCTGTCCGGGGGAATGTGCTGCCTGACCAGGGATGTTTCAACAACGCGGTGTTAATGGATCCTCAGGTACAATACCAGGCTGATTCTACGACCACGACCAGCGGGAGCGGAACAACTCAGGGGAGTACTACCACCAGTGACCCGCAGCCGGAGACCACAACGACAGAGGCGCCGATTCCCGCAGATAACGCTTACGAGGCATTGTCCAAAGTTCTGGAAACCAACAGCTGGTCAGGGAGCAACTGGAAGCCCGTCAGTCTGTTTTTTGACAGCACCGGATGGGAAGACATGGTAATCAACTCCAAAACCGACGAGAAAACCTTCAATAACAGCCGTGATGACAAGCCAGGAGCTCAGCCGTATGTAGCAGCTTTGGAGAATTATATTATTCTGGAAGCCAACCAGTGGGTGAAAAACGACGCCAGCGGGCAATGGTGGGATAAAGCCGGCGTTATGTATACCGCGCCCCGAGCGGGGACAATCACGCTTTCGTCAGGAGGGGATGGCAAGATCAAGGCCCGGGATGGCGAACTGGCTGAATATGACGGGGCGGTGGCCATTTATCACAATGACAAAAAGGTCTGGCCATTGGACGCGGAATTCACCAAGATCAGAGCCGGCGAGGATGTGGATTTTCCAGAACTGACCCTGACGGTAAAAAAAGGAGATAAAATTGTCATCGCGGGATGGAGCGAGCAGCCGGTGGGGAATGGCGGATGGAAAAACGGCATTATGGTCAATCCGCAGGTACAGTACCAGGACGGTGGTTCGGCAAACACCGGCGAGGGAGGATACATAGTTTATGTGTGGGCAATGATCGCATTGATTGTTTCTTCCGGGGCTGTAGTGGTGTCTTATAAAAAGCGCGGTGCGAAACAGTCCTGAATGGTCCAAGAAAAAACCTTTTAGGGATACAGCCGGGTGTATGGGGCGCAGACATGGCCGGACGCCCGGCTTCCTTATGGGTAAAAATCCACGCTAACAACGAAGATAAAGTACATTGAGGGGTTAATTATGGAAAAGCAATTATCCGTTGCCGTGCTAGGGTGCGGCAACCGGGGATTAGGCGCATACGCGCCATTGGTGGAACAGCAGAACGGCAAGATTGTGGCTGGCGCGGAAACGGATTCCAAGCGGCTGGCGCGTTTTGCGGAAATGTATGGTGTTCCACCGGAGCGGTGTTTCTCCTCCGCCGAAGACTTGCTAAAACATCCGAAAATGGCGGATGTAGCCTTTATCTGCACGATGGATGAACAACACTGCGACCACGCTATCAAAGCCATGGAACAGGGGTATGATATTCTGCTGGAGAAGCCCATCTCCAATACCCTTCAGGGTTGTATGGCCATACGGGAAACGGCCCATCGCCTGGGGCGTCAGGTAGCGGTCTGCCATGTATTACGATACACTCCTTTTTACACCACCATTAAAGAACTGGTGGACGGGGGGGCTATCGGGAGCCTAGTGAGCATGCAGCAATTTGAGAATATATGCTGGTGGCATTTTGCCCATAGCTTTGTCCGGGGGAATTGGCGAAACTCCAAAGAAACCAGTCCTATGATTTTACAAAAATGCTGTCATGACATGGATATTCTTCTGTGGCTGTCGGGAGGCAACTGCTTAAGTGTGTCGTCTTTCGGGGGATTGACATATTTCAAAAAGGAAAACGCGCCTGCGGGAGCGGGGGAACGATGCCTGGAATGCGGCATTCGGGACAAGTGCCTGTACAACGCGGCGGCATTTTACCTGGACAATGAACAGGCTGGTTTCAAACAAGGGAATACAGGATGGCCTTTAAGCAGCCTGACCACCGATATACGGGAAGAATCCTTAATGGAGGCGCTGCGAACGGGGCCTTATGGAAGATGCGTATATCATTGTGACAATAACGTATCGGATCATCAAATAGTCAATTGCGTGTTTGACAATGGAGTAACCGCTTCCTTTACGGCCTGCGCTTTTACGGCTGATATGACCCGGGAAATTAAACTGATGGGTACGGAAGGACAAATCGTGGGCAATATGGAAAAAAGCACCGTAACCATAACCCGGTTTAATGAGGCACCGCAGGTACTGGATTTAGCCGCCGGAGGGACAGACCTATCGGGGCATGGAGGCGGCGAGGTACGGATGATATGGGATTTATTTGATGCCTTGCGGCACAGCCAAAAAACGCTGCGCACATCGGTTGACAAATCGGTGCAGAGCCATATCATGGCATTTGCAGCGGAACGCTCCAGACGGGAGCAAGGGCGTGTCGTGCCTTTATCGGAGCTGGAGGAAGAGGCGTAATCCAGAGTATTTTGGGCCGTGACCGCCGGTTCGGCGGTCCGGGGTAAGGAGCCCGTCGGAGCACAGCGGGGCCATACAGGCGTTGACAGAATGTTGCGGAAATGGGAGGCGTTTTCTATGCGGAGGCGGTTGGGACGGACATGGGTAATCCTGCTGGCCGTGAGCGGGTTGCTGGCCTGCTGGCCGGCGGCAGCCGTACAGGGACAGAGCGGGATACAGGAGGACGGAACCTCCGGCCCTATAGGAAACGAGAGTCCTGTATCCGGTTTGGGAGAAGGAAACGGGCAGGATTACGGGGCGTACCAGGAGCAAAACCCGGAGGCGGTTCCAGGAGAAACGCCTATCCGGCTGCTGGCCGAGGATTTTACCGGCGGGGACGGAGCCTCCTGGCAGGAAGAATACCAGGGAAGGGGGGCCATGGAGCTGCCGGACAACGAGGCGGCTTGGGCTGAAGTCCTTTTTCAGGTTCCGGAGGATGGTCTATACCGATTGACTTTGGAATATTACCAGCTGACAGGGGGAATGAAAGATATCCAGGTGCGGGTTTTTCTGGATGGGGAGATTCCCTTTACCGAGGCTGGGAGAGTATCCGTTCCGCGGCTGTTCAAGGATGAAACCGGTTTTGTAACGGATGAGGGCACAGGGAATCAATATGCCCCAACCCAAGTGGAGGCCCCGCAGTGGGCAACGGAAACACTGGAAAACACGGAAGGGCTATACCGGGAACCGTATGCGTTTTATTTAACCGCGGGTACACATACGGTTCGCGTCCAAGTGATCTCTGGGGGGATGGCCTTATCGGGAATACAATGGCACGGCTGGACGGATCCCCCCTCTTATGAAGACTATGTACGGGAGCACGGCGTACCGGAAGAAGGGGAATATCAAAAAATCTATGAAGCGGAAACGCCTGTTCTGAAATCGGGGATTGGTCTCAGCCCGTCCAATGACATGAGCAGCGGCAGTACCAGTCCCTCCAGCCCGTCAAAAATTCTGATCAATATGATCGGATCGGGATGGGGGACAGCGGGCCAATGGATGGAATGGTCCATAGAGGTACCGGAAGATGGATATTACCTGTTGTCCTTCCGGTACCGGCAGGACGCGGTCAAAGGTCTGTCCAGCCACCGGCGGTTAACCATAAACGGAGAAATCCCTTTTCAGGAAGCGGAGGATGTATCGTTTCCCTACAGCGAAAACTGGCAGGGGATGAGTCTATCCAACAGTCAGGGGGAACCGGCTTATATTTGGTTAGAGCAGGGGCAGGTACATACCTTACGTCTGGAAGTGGTGACGGCGGACATGAGCGACGTTATCAACGCGGCCGGGCGGGTAGTGGAACAGCTGAACGATTTGTACCGTCAGGTGATTATGATCACCGGGTCGAACCCTGACAAATACCAGGATTATTCCTTGGAGGAAAGCGTACCGGGTATACAGGGGATTTTAAGTGATTGCGGGCAGGAACTGGAGCGCCTTTACGGGCTGGTACAGGGAATGACCAAGGGAAAAGGGAACCAGGCGGAGCTATTGAACCGGTTCGCCTATCAGCTGAAGGAATTCGCGAATGACTGCGAGTCGATGCCGAACCGTCTGACGGAATTCAAGGATAACAACGCGGCGCTGTCATCGTGGCTCATGGATATTACAGGACAGCCTTTAGAGCTGGACACGATATGCGTGACCTCGCCCGGGGCAGCCGTACCCATAAAGAACGATACATTTTGGAACGGCCTGGTATATGAGGTCCAAAGGTTTTTTTATTCCTTTATTGAGGATTACAGTCAATTTGGCACGGGGGACGCGGATATCGTACTGTGGTACAACAATGGGCGGGACCAAGCTCAGGTACTGCAGAATATGATCAATACCATGTTTACCCCGCAGACAGGCATCCGGGTGCAAATAAAGCTGATAAATACTTCTTTGATCCAGGCGGTTTTATCGGGGGATATGCCGGACGTGTCCATTACCCAGCCCCGGGGGCAGCCAGTGAACTTAGCCGCGCGGGGTGCGCTGCTGCCGTTGGAGGACCTGGAAGGATTTGACGAATTAGCGGCGCAATTTCAGCCTACGGCGTTAGACCCGTATATGCTGGAGGGCAGCTGCTACGCCATACCGGACTATCAGAACTTTTTCATGATGTTTTACCGTACGGATATTTTCGAGGAACTGGGTTTGGAGCCGCCTGCGACCTGGGAAGAGCTTCGAGGGTGTATAACCCAGCTGCAGCGCAACCATATGGAAGTAGGCCTACCCTATACAGGGATCGACGCCTATGGCGCCATTGATTCCGGTATGGGATCGCGGAATATTTTCTCAGCGCTGTTATTGCAGAGAGGGGGATCGGTGTATAACGATGATCTGTCTCGAACGGCCCTGTCTGACGAGAGCGCGCAAGAGGCGTTTGTGGAATGGGTCAATTTCTATGATCTGTATGGTTTGGACCTGACATATGACTTTTACTCCCGGTTCCGCACCGGGGAAATGCCTTTAGGGATTTCGTCCTACACCATGTATAACCAGCTGTATGCGGCTGCGCCGGAGATCCGGGGGTTATGGAAAATGGCGCCAATTCCGGGGACGCCTACGGAAGAGGGGATTACCCGTGCGCAGGGAGGATCTGGGACAGCGGCGTTCATTCTAAAAGAGACGGAGCATCCTGAGGAATCCTGGGAATTTATTAAATGGTGGACCGGAGCGGAAGCCCAGGCGAGATACAGCAGGGATATTGAATCGGCCATGGGTGTGGCGGGGCGGTACGCCACGGCAAACATAGAGGCATTTGCCACACTTGATTGGTCGGATGAGGAATATAGCGTTCTGATGGAGCAGTGGATGCAGGTAGAGGAGATTCCGGAAGCGGTGGGAGGATATTACCTGGCGCGGGGTTTGGATAATGCCTTTCGGGAAGCGGTTCAGGAAGGGCGTGACCCCCGGGAGGCCCTTTTGACCTGGAATAAGAGCATCAACAACGAAATCCAGCGAAAGCGTGAGGAATTCCATTATGAATAGGATGGCCGTCATATCGGAAAATTTCAGGATAAAACGGGCGATGAGAGAGGAGAACCGCAAAAACCGGTTAACCTGGAAACAGGATTTCAAAAAGCATGGGCCGCTGTATCTGATGATGGCACCATATTTTTTCCTGTATATGCTGTTTTTTATTGTTCCTATTCTGCTGGCGGTATGGCTGAGTTTAACGGATTATAATATTTTCCAGTCTCCCGGGTTTGTGGGGCTGAAGAACTATATCGCCATCCTGGCGGAGGATGATATTTTTTACATAGCGTTGAAAAACACCCTGGTATTTGCGGTAATTACGGGGCCGGTCAGTTATCTGCTGTGTTTTTTTGTGGCGTGGCTGATCAATGAGATGGGAAATAAGCTGCGGGTATTTCTGACCTGCGTGTTTTACGCGCCGACCCTGGCCTCATCGGTATTTTTTGTTTGGCAGTTTATCTTCAGCGGGGATTCTTATGGGCTGATCAACAGTTTTCTGATGAAGCTGGGGCTGTTGGAGGAACCTATCCAGTGGCTGGCGGATGTCCGGTTCAGCCTGATGGTACTGATTATCGCGCAGATTTGGACCAGCCTGGGGACCAGTTTTCTGGCTTTTATCGCGGGGTTCAAATCAGTGGATCCAGCGCTGTATGAGGCGGCGGATATAGATGGGGTGCGTAACCGGTATCAAGAGCTGATTTATATCACGCTGCCCATCATGAAGCCCCAGCTGTTTTTCAGCGCCATTATGCAGATTGCCGCGTCCTTCTCGGTGAGCACGATTTCCCAGACCCTTCTGGGTTTCCCCAGCGTAAAATACGCGGGGCATACGCTGGTGCTGCACATACAGGACTACGGGATGATCAAGTTTGAAATGGGCTATGCCTGTGGGGTGGCGGTGATCCTGTTTGTGATTATGTACGTGGCGAAGAAGCTGGTGGATAAGCTGGTTGGGCTGCTGGCGTCTGATTGAGGGAAAGGAGGGGAGACCATGGTAAGGAGGAAAGTTTTCCGCCGGCGCATACGGCGGGGGAACCGTTCCGCCGCTGGAAACGTATGCATTTTTATATTTTTGTTTTTGCTGGGCGCCTTTATGCTGTTGCCGTTGGTTTACAGCTGTCTGAACGCTTTCAAGCCGTTGGAAGAGGTATATATATATCCGCCGCGTTTTTTTGTGCGGAATCCCACACTGGAAAATTTCTCGGTTTTTTTCAAATTAGCGTCGGGACTTCATGTGCCGTTCATCCGGTATCTGTTCAACAGCCTGTTTGTAACCATCCTTACCACGGTGGTTCATATTGTCCTGTCGTCCATGGCGGCTTATCCCTTAGCGAAATACCGTTTACGGTTGTCGGGGCTGTTTAGCCTGGTAGTGGTATCCATGCTGTTCACTTCCGCGGTGTTATGGCTTCCCAATTATATCCTGATGGCTAAAATGCATTTTCTCAACACCTATTTGCCCTACATTGTACCCAATCTGGCGGCACCAATCGGTTTATTTTTAATGAAGCAGTTCATGGAACAGATTCCTTTCGCACTGGTAGAATCGGCCACGATTGACGGGGCGGGTCATTGGACTATTTTCTGGAGGATCGTGATGCCGCAGGTAAAGCCGGCATGGATGACGTTAGCGGTGTTTTCCTTTCTGTCGGTGTGGAATCAGGCTAGCTCAGGGTTTGTATACGATGAGAGGCTTAAGCTGCTGGGGGATTTGATCGCCAACATCAATGCGGGGGGATTTTCCCGGCTGAATATATCCATGGCGGGTACGCTGTTTATGATTGTACCGCCGATTCTGTTGTTTCTGTTTACCCAGAACCGGGTTTTGGAAACCATGGCGTACGCGGGGATCAAGGAGTGAGAGGATGAGGAGGATGCACCAGAACAAAAAGGCCCGGTTGTGGCGTTTGGGTACGGTGCTGTGCCTTGTTTCGGCATGGTACGTATCCGGAAGCAGA
The DNA here is from genome assembly GCA_944382025.1 of uncultured Clostridia bacterium. Lineage (GTDB taxonomy): Bacteria > Bacillota > Clostridia > Oscillospirales > Acutalibacteraceae > UMGS1623. Next base: position 11,606 of record CALWMQ010000110.1, read on the forward strand.
GGTATATCCGCCGCTCCAGTTATTGATCCGGCCTTCAGCAGTTATACATATAACGCTTATGGGCAGGCGGTATCAGCCCCGGCGGGGTATGTACCGGACAGGGTTCTGTCTGGGGGCAGCCTGGAGGCGGGAAGCCTGGGTCAAGCCCAGGATATGGCGTCGACCGCGGATGGGTCCATCTATGTTCTGCTCAAAAACCAAGGTCAATTATTGGAACTGGATGAGGAACTGGGTGTACGGAGAATAGTGGCCTTGGTTGAGAATGGGGAACCGGTAGATATATCCGGCGCTTCGGGCCTCTGCGTAACCGGGGAAGGGGAGGAACGCAGGATTTACCTGGCGGATACAGAACACCAGCGGGTGCTGATTGCTGATAGGACAGGCGTTGTGCTTTCAGCGCTGACCAAGCCGGAGGATCCCATTTACCCTCAAAGTAGTGATTTCCGTCCCAGTAAGGTTACGGTGGGGTCAGACGGTACCATATATGTGTTGTGCCAAAACGTATATAAAGGCGCGGCGATTTTCTCCCGGCAGCAAGAGTTTTTAGGCTTTTACGGCAGCAATGCCATTGATGTGACGCCAGCGCTGTTACTGGATTATTTTTGGAAGAGCCTGATGAATCCGGAGCAATTGGCTCAGATCAAAAAGACGGTGCCTATTGAGTATACGAATTTTGACATGGATGAGGATGGCTTTTTATACACGGTTACCGCCACGACCGATAATTCCACCAATGAAATCAAGCGGTTAAACTCAAAAAGTGCGAACATTTTTCCACAAAAGGATTATGGGGACTTAGATGTGACGTGGATAAACACCCAATTGGTAGATACAGCCTTTGTGGATGTGGAGGCACTGGATGGAGGGATCGTGACCGCTTTAGACGCCACCCGCGGACGGCTGTTTATGTATGACCAGGACGGTAGGCTGCTGATGGCGTTTGGGGATACAGGGTCTTTTACCTATACCTTCCGGTCGCCCTGCACCGTAACCGCTATAGGGGATTTTCTGTATGTGCTGGATCCGTATAAGGATACGGTAACGCGTCTTGTGCCGACAGAATATGGATCGGCGATTCTCAGGGCCTCACGCCTGTACCAAAACGGGCGGTATGAGGAATCCATGGGGATTTGGGATCAGGTTCTGCGTCAAAACGGGAATTATGAACTGGCGTATATAGGGATAGCCAAAGGCATGATGGCGACCGACCGGTATGAGGAAGCTATGAGTTATTACCGGCAGGGTCAGGATCATGAGGGGTATTCCCAGGCGCTGGGAGAATACCGAAAGGGGATTATCCGTGTAGCGGTTGGCCCAGTGCTGCTGGCGGTTACGGTCATGGTAATTTTGGTGCTGGCGTACCGTTATTTTTTCCATGTACGCCGTGAGGTGGATATGCGGGAGGCGGTATTGGGCAGGCAGATACTGTATACCATGGTTCACCCATCGGAAGGGTTCCAACTGTTGACGCGAGAGGGCAGGCGGGGATCTTCGGTGGCCGCGCTGCTGGGGGTTATGGGCGTTTTTGTGGCATCGGTAGTACAACGCCAGTGGACCGGTTTTACCTTTAATGAGAACCAGCCGGAAAAGTTGAATATATGGCTGATGTTTTTGGTAACGGCAGGGCTTTTTCTTTTGTTTGTGGTATCCAACAGGCTGGTGTGTACACTGTTCAACGGCAATGGTACCTGGAGAGAGATATTCATTGTCACAGCCATCTCCCTGCTTCCCGGGACGGGAGCGGTCCTACTGCGCACGCTGGTAAGCAACATATGCACTTTAGAGGACGCGGTTTTGCTGCACCTGATTCTGGCCGCAGGGGTTTTGTGGTCATTGATACTGCTGCTGGCGGGTATGGGCCTGATTCATGAATACAGTTTCAAGCAGGCTTTTCTGGCTTTCTGCATGACAGTGGCGGGAATTTTGATTATGCTGTTTATCGGCCTGCTGGTATGGGGCCTATACAATCAGATCATTGCTTTTTTCAGTACCATCATGGAAGAGATAGGTTCCATATAAGAGCGGCTCAGCGCCGGCCGGATGATGGAGGGATAAGGATTGAGACAGTTGAAGTTGGGAATAGCGCTGCTGTGTGTGATAGTCTTTGTGGTTTTTCCGGGGGTTGGGCTGGGTGAATCCGCTGTCGGCGGCGCTTCAGCCGACCGGCAGGAAGAAGGGGTGCTCCTGCCGAAAGAAGACGATTGGATCCCTGTAGCGCAGGCGGGCAGACTATCTCTCACGTGCAATCCGGCCACGGGATTTCTTACGGTAACCGATGGGACAACTGGGCGGGTATATACCAGCAATCCGGCTGATTACATGACGGATAAGAATGCCAAAGGCGTCAATCGCACGATGCTGGGCTCTCAGCTGCTGCTGACGGTAGCGGACGCGAAGGGGAACCAGGAAACCATCAATAGCATGACGGAATCGGTTGAGGAAAATGGGTTAGAAGTGTATCAGCTGTCTGATGGGATACGGATGCGGTATACGTTTCCCAATAAAGGGCTGATGATCCCCATAGAGATCCGATTACAGGAGGGGCGTCTGATCGCCCGGATATTGATGGACCAGATTGTGGAAAGCGAGGGAGGGCCCTATCTTCTGAGCGTAGGACTTCTGCCGTATTTTGGGGCGGGGGGACCCGATGAAGAGGGATATATTGTTTTACCGGATGGGAGCGGCGCGCTGATGCGCTTCCATAACGGGAAATACAAGTATGGAGTATATGAAAAAGCGGTTTACGGAGAAGATCTATATAAAGCGGGACGTTTTGAAAGCAAAACCGGTTACCCCATACGGTTTCCGGTATTTGGCGTTCACTTTGAGGCTGAGGAAGCGGCCAGGGAATCGGGATTCCTGGCGGTAGTGACACAAGGGGACGCCTTAGCCTCAGTCAACGCCTGGCCGGCGCGAGTAAGGTCCTCCTATACCAACGCGTACTTTTCGTTTACCAGGAGGGGGGCGCAAAGCACCTCTATGCTGGATAGGACCTGGGCGGAAAAAACTTTTTTGAAGCTGGCGGACCGGCCAGTGGAAATGGACACGGTAGAAGTAACCTATTATTTCCCGGAAGGGGGAACGGGTTACGTTTCCCTGGCGGTTTTTCTGAGAGGCCTGCTGGAGGGGGAAGACACGGCGCAAAATAAGAACAGCGATATGCTGCCGGTCTATATTGACACCTATATCAGCGTGAAGAAACTGGGGTACACTTTGGGCATACCCCATCAAAAATCCAGCTGTTTGACCTCATTCGAGCAAGCGGAAGAAATACTGGAAACCTTTGGTGGGAGTCCTGTGTATATGCGGCTCATGGGATGGGATGAAGAGGGAGCTGGCGCAGGGGCGATCACCTACCGTTACCGGCCCGCGGCTGTGGCGGGAGGGGCGAAAGGGCTAACCGGGCTGTTGGATAAAGCTTTGGAGACGGGAGGACAGGTATTTCTGGAAGCCGACTTGGCGGCTTATCAGAAAGGCACCTTTAGGTATACAACGTTTTCCAGCAACGCCAAAGCCATTGATAATAAGCCGATTCTCAAGCCGTCTTACCTTTTAAGCACCAATGAAGAGGATACCAGCCAACCGGCGACCTATTTTCTGATACCCGGACTGGTAAGCGACGCGGCCAGCCGTTTTCTGGAGGCTTTACCGGAGCAAGTAACAGGGCTGTCACTGCCGGTTGTATCGGATACGCCGTATTCTGATTACCGTGGGGCAGGGTATGACCGTCAGCGGACAAGGGATCTTTTCCAGGAAGTTCTGGGGGAGGCCTCGAGCCAATATCAGCTGTACGGGGAGTATCCGGGCATGTATGCGCTGAGCAGTGCGTCGGTGGTATCGGATATTCCGGTGGAAAGCAGCGGATATGACTTTTTTGATGAGTCGGTTCCGTTTGCGCAGCTGGTTTTACGCACCTTTCTTTCTTACAGCACCCCGTCCGTGAATTTGTCCGCCAATCCTCAAAGCCTGTTTCTGAAAGCCATTGAAACCGGTTCCAGCCTCAAGTATACGTTTTTTACAGCGGATTACGCGGCTGTGGCGGATACGCCTTTAACCAAGCTGTATGGCGGCAGCTATACGGCTTGGGAACAGGAAGCCATCGACATGGTGCGGGAGTTGGGACAGGTAATGGAAGGACTGGAAGGTGAGGATATCATTGATCATGAATGGTTGAGCGACTGTCTGGTACGGGTAGTTTACGGGGATGGCACGGGTTTTGTGATTAACTATGGAACGGCCGAAGCGTCATGGGAAGGCAGGGAGATTCCCGGCCAATCCTATATTAAGTTTGAGACAGGGGGAGACAGCTTTGAATAAACGTCAAAAGCGGCGGGGCCTATCTTATGCCGGACGGCGGACGGTCAATGGGCTGGTATTCCTGTCTCCATGGCTGATTGGAGTGACGGCGTTTTTTGTATATCCGTTTATCAGTACGTTTCTCTATATGTTCCATGACGTAACGCTAGAGCCTGGGGGAATGAAGATGGAATTCACCGGGCTGAAGAACCTGCAGGAAGTATTTATCAACAGCCCAACAAATGTCCGCATGATAACCGAAGCCCTAGCCTCCAGTTTTGGGACGGTTATCCTGATCATGTTGTTTTCCATTTTCGCCGCCGTACTGTTGAACCAGAAGTTTCATGGACGGGCAGTAGTCCGGGCGATTTTCGCCTTGCCAATCATTGTATCCTCGGGGATACTGCTGAGTGTATTTAAGGAAGACCTGTTTGTCCGGTCTATCCAATCGGACCCATCGACAATTTTCCAGAGCACAGCGCTGCAGGATATGCTGCAGAGCTTTGGATTGGATGTAACGTTGGTTCAAAGCATTTCGGATATGATCAACCGGATCATGGATATAGTATGGCAGTCCGGGGTACAGATTCTGTTATTTCTGGCGGCGCTGCAGTCGGTTCCCCGGGTGCTGTATGAGGTGAGTTCGGCGGAAGGGGCGACCACCTGGCAAACCTTTTGGAAGGTGACCATTCCACTGATATCGCCCTATATCCTGTTAAACGGATTGTATTCGATTATTGATTCTTTCACGTTTTATGACAACCCGGTGATGAAAGAGGTCATGAATCAGTTTAACGACATGAACTATGAAGTGAGTTCCGCCTTATCGATGGTTTATTTCGCGATTGTTCTGGTGATCACGTTGGCGGCGGCCGGGCTGGCATCCCGGCATGTATATTCGGCGGAGAAATAAAAGGAGAAAGGAGGAAGGGGATTGACAGGCATCCGTTGGAAAGTGGTAGGGAAAAAGGCTGTACAAAAGGGTCTTTGGCCGCTTATCCGATTTTTCATACTGTTTGGGATATGTTTTTTGCTGGTTTACCCGCTGTTGTTCATGATTTCCAGCGCTTTCCGGAGTCAGGAAGACTTGTGGGACCCCTCAGTGGTATGGATTACCAGGCATTTTAGCCTGGAGCATTTCAAAGCCATGATGGAGTTTATTGATTTTCCGGAGGCGCTGCGGAACTCGATTTTGATCAGTGTAGGTACCGCGCTGCTGCAGACTGGATCCTGCGCCATGGTTGGGTATGGTTTTGCCAGGTTCCGATTCAAGGGGCGTGAAGGGCTATTTGTTCTGGTTCTGCTGACGATTATCGTTCCCCAGCAGACCATCTTGAATCCAATTTTTATGATGTTTCGATTTTTCCATATACCGGTGGTATCCCTGTTTACCGGCAGCGTCAATCTATTGAACACGCCGTTTCCGTACTGGATCCAAGGGCTATTGGGGAGCGGGATTCGAGCCGGGCTGTTTATCTTTATTTATCGGCAGTTTTTCCGGGGGATGCCTCAGGAATTAGAGGAAGCGGCGATGATAGATGGGTGCAACGCGTACTCGACCTTTCTCCGGATTATGCTTCCCAGTTCCGTGATGATCATGGTAACGGTGTTCATGTTTTCGCTTGTATGGCATTGGAATGACACGGTTACGGCGGGTGTTTTGTCGGCCAACAGCAAAACCCTGGCGGTTGCGCTGACGAATTTGAGAGAGATGGCGTATTACATGACCGGCGGCGGGGATGAAAACCCAATGCTGACGCAAGCCCGGGTGCAGGCTGGAGCGCTGCTGGCGATTCTGCCGATGCTGATTGTGTTCGCGTTAGGGCAGAAGACCTTTACTGAAAGCGTTGAACGGACGGGCATAGTAGGATAGCGGGCAACCAGAGGGTTATGGCAAAGGCTTTTGGAAGGGCCAGCCGGGACGCAGCGGGAGCATTGAATATAGTGGATACAGAAGTTTGTAACAAATAAATTCAAAAAGGGAGATGTTGTGAAGATGAAAAAGGGTTGGGCAAAAGGTTCGCGTGCCATAGCGCTGCTGCTGGCGGCAGTGACGGCGGTAAGCTTAACGGGCTGCGGCACGGGAACCGGGGACAGTTCGAATACTTCTGAGGGGCAGTCAGGAGGAGTTACCTCCGGGGTATCCCAGGGAGATCCGGCGGTTTCGGGATCGGAGCCTGTTTCGGAGGGGTTTGCGGATCGGACAGTCTCGGATCCGAATATAACGGTATTCATACCTTATGCCATTCCGGAAGTGATGGAAGAGGTAACCATTCCGGCCTATGAGGCGAAATACGGCGGGAAGGTAACGGTTGTGGATTCGGAATGGGCTATACGGCATACCAAGCTGTCTCAGCTCATTCAATCCGGCGACGCTCCGGATGTTGTCTCGGTATACAGCGGTGATATGCCCAATATGGCATTGAAAGGGCTTTTGGAGCCATTGGATGGGCTGACGGATTTTGAAAACGATTTGTACAGCCAGGAAGTCAACGATACATCTTTTATGTTTGGCAGTTCCCACTATGCGGTGTCCAATTCCATTTCCCCGAACATGATTCTGTATAATAAAACCATGTTTAAAAACGCCGCGCTTGATGATCCGTATGAATTATACCAGGAGGGGAAATGGGACTGGAACACCTTCCGTCAGGCGGCGCTGGACCTGACCCAGGACACGGATTTTGACGGGAACGCGGATATCTGGGGATTTGGCACCTGGCAGGATGCCATATTTCCTATGTCCAATGGGGTGAATATACTGGAGATGGAAGATGGATCTCCCGTATTGAAAATAGATGATCCCCAGGTGATAGCGGGGCTCCAGCTGTATTATGAGATGTTCAACAACGATATCAGCATCCAGGTGGATCACTTTCAGTGGTTTGAAGGGTTCCGCGATAAGAAAGTGGGCATGATTTTTATAGAGGGGCATGTTCAGGCGGAACGGTTGATAGAGGAAGGGCAATTTTCTGATGAAATGGGATTGGTTCCCTTCCCGAAGGGCCCGGATGCGGAAAAGTATGTTACCTACGGCACGGCAACCGGCTGGGGAATGGGGCTGGGCTCCGGCAACAGTGAAGCGTCTATGGCATTTATCGAGATGTATATTACCGATTTGGCGTCAGACAACGCGGCTTTAGGGTCTGAGGAAAACGCGCCTTTAAGTAAAGAGTGCTACGATCTGGTGCTGGAAATGCGGAATTCAGATGATTTCGAGGTAATGATCCCCTTATTTTTTGGCTACGGAAGCATGGATCCGATTTTTACCCAGCTGACCGATGAACTGCGTCAAAACAAACCGGTTGGTACTACGGTAGCGTCCTATAAGCCGCTGCTGCAGGCGGAAATTGATAAAGTTTTAGCGGACTCCTGATAAAAGGGACCAATAGGTGAGGGCTGGGAAGAGTGAATGATGAAAGGATCCCGTTCACCCCGTTTTGTCAGTTCCTCCTTATAATGAAAGGAAAAAAGCGATGAACAGAAAGTGTGTGATGCGTGTGTTCAGCCTAATATGCGCTTTGGGTATGGCGGCTATGGGAGGCTGTGACCAGGATGGGGGAAGTTCACAGAGGGCTTCCAGCCAGCCTGACGCTTCTGGCGTAATGTCAGACTTTTCCGAATACGCAGCCGAGGAAACAACGGAACCAAACGGGGAGGTAGCTATTCCCAATCCGCCCCAAAAACCGGTGGTGGATCCCACAACGACCCAGTTTGGCTCGCCCGCGCCCCAATGGATGAGGGAAGCGGAAATGTATCAGAACACCCGGGATAAAGTCTGGGATGAGGCCTTTATAAAGGAATGGATGGCGCCGTATTTCAGTTTTGTCACCTCTGTGCCGTGGAACGCCTCATCTATGAATTATGTCAATAACGGGCTTAAGGGTTCGGTATACATGGGCTTTTATCACACCTCCGTCAAGGAAAACCTGGCCATCCGCAGGGCGGATGGCAGTGTGGTGCTCAGCGATTACACAGACCCGGCCATACCGCGGATTATGATGTTCTGCCATAATACATCGGAGACCCTGACTCATTTTATGGCGGAACTGGATACGGCTTTCAGCAGTTCCGGCGCGGTGGGGGCGTTTTTTGATGACGTACGCAAGCCGAACCAGACCATTCTTAACGATTGTGTTACCTGTTATTCCAGCGATCATGAGCATGACGTGCCGGATATTACAGGAAGTGATAGCAGTGTTGAGAATTACTTCAAGTATACGCTTCCGGCGGCTTATAAGTATGTAAAGGCGTCTAATGACGAAGCGTTTGTGATGATCAACGGGGGGCGGCCCCATGAGGATCTGGCGTCCGACGATCCTACGTCAGCGGCTAATTTATGGCGTTACGCGGACGCGCTTATGTGGGAAAACTGCATGTATGATGAAAACGCGTGGAAGTGGTGTGACTGGAACACCCTTCAAAAAGCGGCGCGGACCATTTCCCCTGCCCTGCTCAATGGAAAGAAGCAGATGATTCTAACCTATTTTTACAATAAGACGCCGGTGGAAAAGCGGCTGCAAGCCGCGATAGAGACGATTGCCTACGCGCGGTTAAACGACTACCTTTGGTCGGACTACATGACATTGTATGA
>CALWMQ010000111.1 GCA_944382025.1 uncultured Clostridia bacterium
GGGAAACAGCCAGCGGGGCTCCGCAGTCAAAACCGGCAACTGCCGCATGGTGCCGGTTTATGTTGGTCACCGCAGGGGGAGGTGGGGTATCGGGGCCAATCCCCGTTATGCCTGCCTATTTCTCAAAATAAGCCTTCAATTCCGCCGCCTTATCGGTCTTTTCCCACGCCACATCCAAATCCTCCCGGCCCATATGCCCGTAGGCCGCCAAAGGCCGGTAAATCGGGCGGCGGAGCATCAGCTGTTCGATAATCGCCGCGGGGCGGAAATCAAACACCTCCCGCAGTGCCTCCGCCAGCCGGTCATCCGGTACAATCCCGGTTCCTTCGGTATCCACCCGCACAGACACCGGGTGGGCCACCCCGATAGCATACGCCAGCTGTACCTCACACCGCTTGGCCAATCCGGCCGCTACCACGTTTTTGGCGGCGTACCGGGCCATATAGGAAGCCGACCGGTCTACCTTAGTGGGGTCCTTGCCGGAGAAGGCGCCGCCTCCGTGGCGGGCATAGCCGCCGTAGGTATCCACAATAATTTTCCGTCCGGTCAGACCGCTGTCCCCTTCCGGGCCGCCCACCACAAACCTGCCGGTGGGGTTGACAAAAATCTTCGTATCCTCATCCATCAGCTCCGCGGGAATCACAGGCCGGATCACATGCCGGATCAGATCCTCACGAATCGTCTCCAGATCCGCGTCCTCACTGTGCTGGGTGGAAACCACCACCGCTTCTACCCGTACCGGGGTATTCCCATCATATTCCACCGTAACCTGTGTCTTGCCATCGGGCCGCAGGTAGGGCAGTACGGCTCCCTTGCGCAGGGCCGTCAGCCGCTTCGCCATCCTGTGGGCCAGGGAAATAGGCAGCGGCATGAGTTCCGGGGTTTCATCACAGGCGTATCCAAACATCATCCCCTGGTCACCAGCGCCAATACGGTCGTAATCGTCCTGGTCGCCGGTTCCCCGAACCTCTAACGCCTCGTTGACCCCCATAGCGATATCCGGGGATTGCTCATCAATGGAAGTCAGCACCGCGCAGGTACTGCCATCAAACCCCTGGGTCGCGTCGTCATAGCCGATTTCCCGGATAACCTCCCGGGCGATCTTGGGAATGTCCACATAGCAGGAAGTGGAGATTTCCCCCATCACCAGCACCATACCAGTGGTAGCGATGGTCTCGCAGGCCACATGGGCTCCGGAATCCTGAGCCAGAATTGCGTCCAGAACCGCGTCCGAGATCTGGTCACACACCTTATCCGGATGTCCCTCGGTCACCGATTCAGATGTAAAATAGCGTTTTGCCATGTCCAAGCCGTCCTTTCCATAAAACAGCCGGCCGCATACTGTCCGGCCTTTCTCTTTAACATAAAAAATACGCCGCGGCAGCAGGCCGGGCGCAACGTATCCCACCTCATCTGCCGGCTATGCCGCAGGATTTGGCACCTTCGTCCGGGCTGGATCTTCCCAGACGGGTTGCCGGGCTTCATCGGGCCTGTCCCCTCCGCCTCTCTTGATAAGGAAATTATTCTTTTATCTTTTTTAGTATATCAGGTATTTACCGTTTGTCAAGAGCCGGTAACAACCGGGGGGAAATTCTATGTAACAACCGGTGGGAAATTCTACTGCAAGCCCTCAAAAAGCTATTGACAATTGGCTCCGCCCGGTCTAGAAGTAACAAACTTTATACATGTGGGTATAGTGCCGGAGCGGTAAACACCGCTTCCGGAGAATAGGGAAGCGGGTGAGAGTCCCGCACGGTCCCGCCGCTGTATCAGCCCCCTAAAGCTGGAGTCAGAAGACCTGCCTGCCCGAAGGTATTTCCCCCTCTACGAGTGATAGAGCAGGCTTAGGGGACCCGGTTCATATTGCCCATGGGCAATATCGGGTGAAGTTGTCAAACAGCTCTTTGCTCACCGCCGCGGCGGACTGCAAGGAGCTTTTCTTTTGTACCCACAGCATTGAAAGAATGGATAAAACATGAAACGTACTTTTTAGTTCAAGCGGGGTATGGCCGCCGATGCCGAGGCTATTCTGGGCCTGCTGCTGGATGAGCCTCCCGCCAGCCTGGGCATCTGCCATGCCTGCCAGGTTTTCCGGTTATGCCGTGATCTGACGGGAAACGGCCGGTGCGTCACCGCGATACTGCATGACCTTCGCCAAGCTGCGTGGTATTGTACCCGCCTCTGCCTCATGCGGGATGGCCGGGTACTGGCGGACGAACCACCTGACCCCGGATAATCTGTACGCCGCTTATGGCGTCAAGGCTCTGGTCTTCCGCGACCCGTTGGGAGAATGGGATTATACCGTAAACACTCCTGAATAAATATGGGGGAACAGCCGTCAAGCTGTTCCCCCTTTTCTTTCCGTTTGCGAAAGCTGTTTGATCCCGGCAAAATCCCATGAAACCGCCGCTTGCGCTGAGGGCGGCAGTCCCCGGAGGCAATGGCGCACCCTACGTCCGCCTCAGCCTGCCCCTACGCCGCAGGGGAGGTTTCCGCCCCGCCCGGATTCAATGTCTCTGCGTCCTGATATTCTTCCAGACCCTCGGGAGGGATCAATGTCACCGGTTCCTCAGGATCCGAATAGGTCGCCGATCCTTCCACTTCCATGGTAACATCCCCCTGAGACGAGGGGATTGTGGCGGTATAGGAAGCTGAAAAACTGGTCAGATATCCCCTGCCGTCTATCTCAACCTCCAGATGCGCGGGACCCAAAACATATGCCCCTAGCGCATCCCCAGCCAGTCCATAAGTGCTATACGCCGCATCGAGAAAGCTGTTCTTCCACTCCTCCCCCAGCAGTTCCGCCGGGATCCATCCGTCCATACGGATACCCCCGTCCAAACGCCGGTCAAACGTCATATACTTAGCGGCCTCCACCGGCAGTTCCTCCGGACCGTCCACAAGCCCGATTCCCGCTATGATCTGAGCCGGAGTGTTCGGCGTATAACAATATTTCTCCACCATATTCCGGTAAATCCGGTTTTGCGCCCCATCGTAATAGTGCGTATATTCTACGGTTACCCCCTGATCGTGGGTGTTCACCGTTCCCTCCGACAGCATATAAAGCTTATCCTCTTCCCGGGACATGGTAACGGTATTATCGATCGTGATCTCTCTCTGGTCTTCCCCGGACGCCAGCAGCACAGATAGGGTACATTCCATTTTCACAGCGCCGGCCTCTGCCATCTTTGCCTGGGCATCCCCATAGGCCTGTGAAGCGCTTTGGGAATTCAATGGCGGGTAGGTAGTCGTTGCGGTCTCCCCGCTGGATGCCCCGGATCCGCCCGGCACCGCCACACACCCACACAGGCAACCCGACAGGATCAGCGCCATGATGGTAAAACGCCACCCCGGATTTCTCATCAGTCTTCCTCCTCTTTTTCGCCAATAATCCTTTTTAGTATACAGGATTCTCAAAAATACCGTCAAGAGGCAATCCCTCCAAATAAATCTTGTCCTTTTTTGCCTCTCCATCAATTAGGTCCTTTCTTGTCCCCCTCTCCTCCTTACCCGAAAATCCGTCCTCCTTCTCCTCTCCGTTCCCCCGCTGTCCGCTGCCCCACAGAAATAAACACAAATAAGGCGGGGTTCACCGGATTAACCGGGAACCCCGCCTTTTCAACAGTATACGGAATCCTTATTTCTTGCTGTACAGTTCGCCCAGCCGTACCAGATGGTCATAACGGGCAACCGCATTCTTCTCCGCTTCAGCGAACAGCTTCTCCGCCCGCTCCGGGAAGGACCGGGTCAGGGAATTGTACCGCACCTCGCCCATGATGAAATCACGATAGGCCGCGGTGGGAGCCTTGCTGTCCAGAGTAAAGGCGTTCTCTTCCTTCCGGGGATCGAAGCGGTAGGTATGCCAGTAACCGGCCTCCACAGCTTTCTTCTCCTCCAGCTGAGAAATGCCCATACCACCCTTAATGCCGTGGTTGATGCAGGGCGCATAAGCGATAATCAGGGACGGACCCGGATACGCTTCCGCTTCCTGGATGGCTTTCAGGGTCTGGTTCATGTCGGCGCCCATGGCAATCTGAGCCACATAAACATAGCCGTAGCTCATGGCGATAGCGCCCAGATCCTTCTTCTTCACAGCCTTGCCGGCCGCGGCGAACTGGGCAACAGAGCCCACAGGAGTAGCCTTGGAAGCCTGGCCGCCGGTATTGGAATACACCTCGGTATCGAACACCATGACATTGACATCCTCACCGGAAGCCAGCACATGGTCCACGCCGCCGAAGCCGATATCATACGCCCAGCCGTCGCCGCCGAACATCCAGAAGGATTTCTTCACCAGCATATCGGAAGCCTGCAGGGCCTCGTCATACAGGGCGTCCATCTCGCAGCCGCACTTGCCGCATTCCTCTTTGGCCTTGCCCAGAGCCGCCAGCACCTTTGCCGCGGCAGCCTTGGAACCCTCAGCGTCGTCCTTGTTCTGCAGCCATTCGGCAGCCGCTTCCTTCAGGCCCCACGCGGCGGGCAGGTCAGCGTCAGCAAACTGCTGCATAATATCAGCCAGCCGGTTACGGCGGGCCTTCACGCCCAGGTACATGCCATACCCATACTCGGCGTTATCCTCGAACAGGGAGTTCGCCCAGGCGGGACCATGGCCGTCCTTATTTACGGTATAGGGGGTAGAGGGGGAGGAACCGCCCCAGATGGAAGAACATCCGGTAGCGTTGGCGATATACATCCGGTCGCCGAACAGCTGGGTGATCAGCTTGGCGTACGGGGTCTCGCCGCAGCCGGCGCAGGCGCCGGAGAACTCCAGCAGAGGCTGCTTGAACTGGCTGCCCTTCACGGTGGAAACCTTGAATTTCTCGTTGACCTCCGGCTTCACCGGCAGGTTATATCCATACAGGAATTTCTCTTCCTCCTGTACCTGGGTCTCCAGAGGCTTCATGACCAGAGCCTTGTTGCCCTTCATGCCGGGGCAGACGGTAGCGCAGGATCCGCAGCCGGTGCAGTCCAGAGCGGAGATGGTCATAGCGAACTGATACCCCGGCAGGCCGGTAGCGGGTTTCATCTTCATGTCGGCGGGAGCCAGCTTGACTTCCTCCTCGTTGAGGATGACCGGACGGATAACCGCATGGGGGCACACATAGGAGCAGAAGTTGCACTGGATACAGTTTTCCGGCACCCAGCAGGGTACGTCTACCGCGATACCCCGTTTCTCGTAGGCCGCGGAACCCAGCGGCACCGTGCCGTCGGCGTCCTTCACAAAGGTGGACACCGGCAGTTTGTCGCCCTGCTGAGCATTGACCGGAGTCAGCACATTGTCAATGTAGTCCTTGATCTCGGGACGGCCGCCCGCGGCTTCCGCCTTCACAGCCGTATCCTGAGCCTTCGCCCACTCCTTGGGCACCTTGACCTTCTTGACTTCCTTCACGCCGCACTCAATGGCGTCATGGTTCATCTTAACGATGGCCTCGCCCTTCTTGGAATAGGACTTGGTAGCGGCTTCCTTCATGAATTTCACCGCGTCATCCACCGGGATAACCTTGGCCAGCTTGAAGAAGGCAGCCTGCAGGATGGTGTTGGTACGGTTGCCCAGGCCCAGGCCCTTGGCCAGATGGGTAGCGTCGATGGTGTAGAATTTCACATCGTTTTTCGCGATATAGCGCTTCATGGCGGCAGGCAGGTGCTTCTCCAGCTCCTCGTCGTTCCAGGAGCAGTTCAGCAGGAAGATACCGCCGGGCTTCACATCGCTCACCATGTCATACTTGTCCACATAGGAAGGATTGTGGCAGGCCACGAAATCCGCCTTGCTGACAAAATAGGTGGACTTGATGGGCTTTTTGCCGAAACGCAGGTGGGAGATGGTCACACCGCCGGACTTCTTGGAGTCATAAGCGAAGTAGCCCTGAGCATACATATCGGTGTGGTCGCCGATGATCTTAATGGAGTTCTTGTTGGCGCCCACGGTGCCGTCGGAGCCCAGACCCCAGAATTTGCAGGACCGGGTACCCTTGGGGGTGGTGTCCAGGTTTTCCTTCACCTTCAGGGACAGCTTGGTCACATCGTCTTCGATACCGATGGTGAAGCGCTTCTTGGGACGGGCAGCCTCCATGTTGCGGTACACAGCGACAATCTGGCCGGGGGTGGTGTCCTTGGAACCCAGGCCGTACCGACCGGTATACACCGGGACAGTCTCGAACTTGGAGCCCTTGAGGGCAGCGCACACATCCAGGAACAGAGGCTCGCCAATGGAACCGGGTTCCTTGGTCCGATCCAGAACGCTGATGCTTTCCACAGTGGAGGGGATGGCGGCCAACAGGTGTTTGGCCGAGAAGGGGCGGTACAGGCGTACCTTGATCAGGCCCACCTTATCTCCCGCGGCGTTGAGGTGATCCACCGTTTCCTCGATGGTCTCACAGACCGAGCCCATAGCGATAATCACCCGTTTGGCGTCCCGGGGGCCATAGTAGTTAAACAGCTTATAGTTGGTGCCGATCTTCTGGTTGACCTTGTTCATGTACTCTTCCACAATGGCGGGGAAAGCTTCATAATAGGTGTTGGAAGCCTCACGGGCCTGGAAGAAGATATCCGGGTTCTGAGCGGTACCACGCTGTACAGGATGTTCCGGATTCAGGGCGTGCTTGCGGAAGCGTTCCACCGCTTCCCAATCCAGCATATCCCCCAGATCCTTCTGATCCCATACCTGGATCTTCTGGATCTCATGGGAGGTGCGGAAACCGTCAAAGAAGTGCAGAACCGGTACCCGGCCCTTAATAGTGGACAGATGGGCCACAGCGCCCAGATCCATCACTTCCTGCACGCTGGAGGAGCAGAGCATGGCATAGCCGGTCTGGCGGCAGGCGTACACATCGGAGTGATCTCCGAAGATGGACAGCGCGTGGGACGCCAGGGCACGGGCGGACACATGGATCACGTTAGGCAGCAGCTCACCCGCGATTTTATACATATTGGGGATCATGAGCAGCAAGCCCTGGGAAGCGGTGTAGGTGGTGGTCAGGGCACCGGCCTCCAAAGAGCCGTGAACCGCACCGGCGGCGCCGGCCTCGGACTGCATCTCGGTCACCTGCACAGGACGGCCAAACAGGTTTTTCTGTCCGCCCGCCGACCACACGTCGGTCACTTCCGCCATCACCGAAGAGGGAGTGATGGGGTAGATGGCGGCAACGTCGGTAAAGGCATACGCTACATGAGCGGCGGCGTTGTTGCCATCCATGGTCTTGAACTTTCTTGCCATTGCTACGTCCTCCTTAGGATATTCATCGCGGCGGCGAAAAGGGCTTTATCCGCCGCAAAAATGCCCGCAAAAAGGGAACGGGCGCTATTTACTAGGATACCACTTTTCAAGGAGTGTGTAAAGATTTTAACAA
>CALWMQ010000112.1 GCA_944382025.1 uncultured Clostridia bacterium
TTCTTTTCCCGGGTAGGCCGTTTTTCCCATCCGGTACAGGGGATAGCCGAGCTTATCCGCCCTGGCACGGCAGTTTTACCACCACTTTCCGTATCCTTTGCACAACGCCGCCCCAGCACTGGGGGCAATGGGCATCCTGGGGGAAAAATACGCCGAACGCGCCGTCATGGAGCTTCAGGGAGATGCCCTCTCCATCCGGATAGAACTGTATATCTTTTTCCTCATCATATGGCGTATTCTCCGCCTGGTCGGCGACGGAACCGCAACCAATCATCTCCGTCCCGCTGAGCAGGCACTGCACATCAATATAACGCCGATGGCTTTCCCACCGGCCACGGCAGCCATTTGAAAGGTCATATTCCTGCACCAAAGCGTATGCCTCCTGCCGTAAAGGGTATCGTCCTGGCGGCAGTCCTTCTTTCCATGCCTTTTCTATAAACTCAAACGCTTCTTCCATCAGGGGATGGCAACCATTATACCATCCACGGTTTTCCCATGTATCCCAAATCATTCTATTTATCCTTTCTCTGTATGTGGCCCATCATATCTTTATATGAGCAATGCGTCCTCCTTGTCGGAAGACGCATCAGCTGTAAAAAATCATTCCACGAAATAACCGTGTAATAGGTAAAGTTTTCGCCCGCCTTTTTCAAAAGGCAACGCCTGCGAGCGCCGGCGCTGCGGGAAACAGCGAGCAGGGGTTGGCGCTGCGGTCAAAACCGGCCGCCGCAAGAGCGGCGCGGGGCGGTTTTGGGAACCGCAAGAGGAGGCGGGGTCGAGGAGCAGCGCCCCTCACCAGGAATACCCACTGTCCACCAAACACACTATCCCGGAATCCCACTGTAGCTGGAACGAGCCCTCCATATCAGGAGGGCTCGTTCATCAGGGTACCCCAAAACCGCAAGCTACTCTCAAAGCGCCCTAAATGCCAGAGAAATCCTACCGGAACCCCTTATACCGCGGCGCTTCCCCGGGTACGGCGTGCCAGTGCCACTACGCACACCGCTGCCCCCAGGAGCAGGGCATATACGGCTACCGGCCATGTTTCCCCTGTAGCCGGTACTCCTCCATCCGACAAGGTGGCGGAGAGGGCTTCCATTTTCTGAACCGTCATCCCACCGGCGGCGCCCCAGGTGGCAATACCAAACCCGCCTCCCCGGTAAACATCACCGTAACGGCCCAGTGTCCAAGTGCCCACGGCCTGGCCGTCTATGGAAACCGTCACTTTCTCCCCATCCAGCTCTACTTTCAGGGCAAAATCTTTGCCATAGGCGGCTTCTTTCCAGCTTCCGGTCGCCGCCGCCATTTTTCCCGTGGATTCATTCCATTCATATACCGCGACTTTACCATCCTGTACCCGGATGTCCACAATTCCCTTACCAACCGGATCCCCTGTCGTCACCTTATCAATTCCCAGTACCACTTTAAACAACGGATTGGTAATATCCGCCGTTTCTCCCTGGAACCCCTCAACCGCTATATCCAGAACCAGAGGCTCCTGAGCGGCCTTGGGAGAGGTGAGGAAAATACCCGCGTCTTTTTTATCGCCGGCGGACAAGGCCAGATAACCGTTTTTCTGCTCCCAGGTGCCGTAACCCGGAACCCAGGTTTTCCCCAGCAGATCCACAGGCTTGAGTTCCTTCCGAGTGGTGGTGGTTTCCTCGCTTCCGCTTCCTTGGGAAGTATCCCCGGTGCCCAGAGAAGCCGCGGTCGCTGTCAGGGAACGGATCTCCATACCATTGGCGGCGCCCCAGGTAACCACGCCTATCGCGCCTCCCCGGTATACATCACTGTAACGCCCCAAAGTCCATGTCCCTACCGTTTGGCCATCGATGGAAACCGTCACTTTGTCCCCATCCAGCTCTACTTTCAGGACAAAATCTTTCCCATAGGCGGCCTCTTTCCAGCTGCCTGTCGCCACGGCCATCTTCCCAGCGGACGCGTTCCATTCATATACCGCGACTTTGCCGTCCTGCAGGCGGATATCCACTATCCCCTTTCCCGCCGCATCGCCGGAAAGGGTTCCTTCCACTCCCAGCGCCAGCTTGAATAATGGATTGGTAATATCCGCTGTCTCTCCCTGGAATCCCTTAACGGCTATATCCAGTACCAGAGGCTCCTGCGCAAACTTTACCGACGGTAAAAATACCCCGGCATTTTTCTTGTCGCTGGCCAACAGGGTCAAGATACCATCCTTCTGCTCCCAGGTACCATATCCCGTCTCCCAGCTCTTCTCCAACAGGCTGACCGGTTTTGCCGAAGATGTGGTGGTGGTGATTCCTTCCTCCCCGGAGGATGTGGTCTTGGAAGGATCCGAAGCGCCGGAACTGCTCCCCTGGGTATTCCCACTGGTAGTAGTGGTGGCAGGCGCCAAGGAATCCGATTCCACCCGCAGGCGTTTAATGGTAAACCCTTCCTCCGCTTTGTAGGTGGTAACCCCAAAATACCCTCCTTCATAGGAATCCAGGGTCCCTTCGGTAACCGCCTGGCCGTCAATATACACCTTCACCTGGGTGGTCTCTCCTACCGTCACCTCTACCTTGAGGGTAAACGCGGTCCGGTCAGACCCCTCCGGAAACGGCTTCCATGCGGATTTGCGTACCCAGGGCTTTGCCAGGCTGGGATCATCTATGGCGTAAACACCCACATTACTGACCGATTCCTTTTCCAGTTCCTGAATCCTTACCTGGGTCATGCCCCGGGCATTGACCATGGGGTTTTCCGGGTCCAGAATCCCGAATTCCAGGTACATCTGGGCATCGGCCCCCGCCAGATCGGTAATCTCCAGCTCAGCGGTAAAACTCTCTTCAGGCAGAATGGTTCCCGTCGCAAACGTACGGCCCCAATCCCCGCTCTTGGCGGTCAGCACCTTCCCGTCCGCCGTATCCGTCCAGGAACCCTTATTGTTCCACTGAGTGCCCAGATTGCTGTCAATCCCCTGAGAGGCAACGGCCAGAAACGCGGGCACTCCGCACAGCACTACCAGTCCGGACAGTACCGCGCACACACTGTTCCTTATACGTTTTCCTGTTTTCATCTCGTTCCAATCCTCCCTTTCGTTCACGGAAGTATCCGTCCTTACTTTACTGCTTGGTCACGGAAATATTCTGGAACACCGCGTTGGTCCCATAGGACCCAATCCCCAGATAGCCGCCTTCATATTCGTCCACCTTCACGGTGGCTATCTCTTCGTCATTCCAATAATAGGTTACCTGATTATCCGCGCTCATCACCATCTTGATATGGAAGGAGGTTGCCTTCATCTGCTCATCGGTAAAATTTACCACCTGTCCGTACCGGCGGGTTTCCGGCCCGGTATAGAAAATCCGCATCAGGTCGTCCTTGAACCCATATCTGACATCATAAGCCCCATTCTTGACATGCTCGTTGGTAGGCACCCCAAAGTAGAGAGCTACCTGGGCGTTTTTCAGAGGATCGCTCACTGTTACGTCCATTTCATAGGTGAAGGCCTGCCCAGCTTCCATCTTGGTATCGGATAGGGTCCAGAAGGCTTTGAAGTCATCCGCCAGGATCTGGTACCCATCGGCTGTCTCCAGCCAGGTCCCCACACTGTTTACAAAAGTGAGGTCGGATTTCAGGGAAGATTCCGGAGCGGTAGTGGTAGGCGCCTCTGTGGTCGGTGTGTCGGAGGGCTCCGTAACCACAGCCGCTGTGGTTTCCCCCGCGGTTGTGCTGCCGGACGTGGATCCGGCAGACGAAGCGTCAGAGCTTCCCGTGCCTTCCGGGCTGCCCGAACAGCCCGCCAGCATAACCGCCAGTATGGCGGCGGCTCCTATAAGGCATATGCTTTTTTTCATTGTTGAAACCCCTTTCTATTATGTTACTATAGGCCGTTTCCGACCATTAAGCCAGATCGGACAGGGAAATACGCATTACATCAATGGCTTCTTTATGCTTGGAGTAGATAACATAAAGGTAACCGTCCGCTACGATCCCATGGGGATATCCATAGACCCCTTGCTTATACAGGCCCGGGAACTGCTGCCGGTAACCTTCGGTCTGCAGGAGATACCATTGGGTGAAATCGGTACCGTTCTCCGAAAGGCTCAGCACCAGCGGGTTCCGGTTACTGTCCGGGACCGGATTCCCCAGGTAAAAAAACCGCCCGTCCGGAAGCTGTCCAAATTGGAACTTCGCCCAGCAATCGGTAAAATTGGTGGGATAGGGTTCCGTCCACGTCACCCCGTCGTCATAGCTTTCCGAACACCACAGATAATCGGTATTGGTCCGCAGCATCATGTGAATAATACCGTCATCGGTCTGGAAAAAGCTGCTCTCCGTAAGAAGCTTTGCTCCCCGTTCGTAAGCCGTTCCATTGGGGATAACGCTCATGGACCATCGGCCTGTCCCGGAAAGATCGTCCGAATACGCCTGGATGGTCGCTCCCGCCATCAGCAGTCTCCCGCTCTTAGTGGCAACCGGGGGATAGTTTCCTCCACCGCCGTTCACATAAGACGGCGCCGGCGTCCATGTCTCCCCATCCGTGGAAATCAACGCGTGCATCTTGTTGTTCTCAATGGAATAGGTGCTATCCGCCAGTGGTCGCTTGGTACCATTCTCCCGCAGGGATTCCTCATCGTACTCAAAGGAGCGGTAATAGGCTACCAGGGTCTCCCCGTATACATAAAACCCCATGGGCACCATCACCACATCGGAATGCTGCCCCCTGGTTACATCCACCAACGGCTTGGGTTCGCTCCAATTGGGAAACTCCTCACAGCTGGCGATCATCACATGCTGCCCACAGTCATCCTCATCCTCCTTGCCCAGGGAAAACATGGCGTAAAGCTTCCCTTTGAAACTGACCAGAAAGGGATGGTGAGCATAGCTGGCTCCCTCAACAGGGGTGTACAGGCTGGCTGTTTCAGACGCTACCGTATGAAGAGAGGGGGATTGGTTGTTAATCCGCTTGGCCGCCTCTTCCGCGGATACGGATGGAATAACCGTCTCCCACTGGTGCTCCAGCTTGGTGCTCTGTGAGGAGGCCGGGGAACTGGAGCCCCCCTCCCCGGCAGGCCCGCATCCCGCCGTTCCCGCCAGCAGCAAGGCTCCTAAAACGGCTAAGACCTGTTTCATGCTCCGCATATAAGTCCTCCTTTACCCGTCCAGGGCGGACAGGGCGATCTTGGTTACCTCAATGGCTTCTTTGTGCTTGGAATAAATCACGTACATGGCATCCTCTGTGATGGCAACGCTGGGATACCCGTATACCCCGTCTTTATACAGCCCCTCTATCTGCTGCTGATAGGGTTCATTGCGCAGAATGTATTGGCGGCTGAAATCGGTGCCGTTCTCCGACAGGCAGAGCATCAAAGGTTTCCGCCCGCTTTTCGGAATGGGAGACCCTACGTAGAAGAAGCGTCCGTCCGGCAGCCGGCCAAACTGGAACTTGCTCCAACAATCGGTAAAATTGGTAGGATAGGCATCAGACCAGGTTTCCCCATTATCCCGGCTTTCCGCATACCAAAGATAATCGGTATTTGACCGGAGCATCATATGGATAACCCCGTCATCGGTCTGGAAAAAAGACCCCTCGGTAATGGTGGAAGCCCCCCTGCGTTTAGCGCTTTCCCCATCGATTGTCCCGGTTCGGTAGCCGCTCAGCCCTGCCGGGTCGTCTGTATAGGGATAGGTGGTTCCCCCGCACATCAGCAGCCGTCCCGACTGGAGCGGCATAGGCCCATAGTTGCATCCAAAGGGGATATCCATGTCCACCGGCTCCTGCCAGGTATCTCCATCCCCGGTCAATACATAATGCATGGCATAATCGATTCGGTGCGCGTCTTCCAAAGGCCGCAGGTTCGGTCCCCGCAGAGTATCCTCCCGGTATTCATAGGATCCATAATATGCCACCAGCCGTTCCCCATCGGTATACAGCCCGGCGTTCACCAGCACCAGCTGGGAACCTTTCCCCTGTACCGAATCCACCAGGGGTACGGGTTCCGACCACTCCAGCCCGTCATCCGACACCGCCAGCATAATCCTCTGCCCGCAGTCATCCTCATTTTCCCGTCCCTGGGAAAAAGTAGCGTAAAATCGTCCCTTAAAAAACGCTATATGGGGATGGTGGGCGTAACCCCAGCCCACCGATGGGGTATATACGCCGCCCACGGCCGATTCCAGCTGCTGTACGGCGCTCCCCGCCCGGTTATTGATCCGCCCCGCCGCTTCCTTGGCGGATAAGACGGCGGTATTTTCCTGAGACTCCGTTGCCGACGTTTCCGATTCCCCCTCTTCTACCAATGGGTTAGGCTCCCATTCCGGTATGGGGGAGGAGCAGGCGGCCATCAGCACAGCTATCGGAACGGCTATCCAGACCAGCAGCCTGGCTTTCTCCCGGATCCCTCTTCGCCTGTCCCCACTCATGTGCCTCCCCCTCTCATGACGCGTTTACCGTCCGCCGGACCTCCGCCGGCAGCCGGCTCCGAACAAAATCCAGCAGCTCATCCAGCTGCCCCGCCTCGTCCATCTCCAGGGCCGACAGTCCCCGGTAATCGCAGGATCGGGAATAACAGGACTTCAGAATGCCCTTCTTTACCAGCAGGCCCTTAGCGTTGGCCGGATACCGCTGCCTTTCGATCAGGGAGGCGATGGACAGGGTGTTCTGTACCAGCCGCGCCTGCTCGGGCCATACGTCCCAGCAGCTGCACAGCCAAGCGCACAGATCCGGTGCGAAATTCGCCATAATCCCGCTAAAGCCTCCGGCTCCCGCCTGAAGGGATTCCAGCAGGGTGGTGGAATTGGCGTTGAACAGCCGCAGCGGCGTCCCCTCCAAAATGCCGATCCGGCGGCGTATCCGTTCCATATCACAGCAGGTATCCTTCAGGAACAAAAACCGCCCGGTTTGGGCCGCATAGGCCAGCTCTTCATCTGCCAGTACCCGCTTGAACGGCATGGGACACTCATACAGCCCCAAGGGAAGGTCTTTGGGGATGGCTTCCAATGCCTGGTCCAGGTTTTCACGGAATTCCTCCATCCCGCCCTCCAGGCCGCTGAGGGTATTGGTCAGCAGAACCAAGGCATCCACTCCTGTCTGAGCCATCGCCTTCCATTCCTCTTTCCGCTGATCCGGGTCCTGGCTCCCCCGCAGCGCCGCAATAACCGGGATACCGGCCCGCTGTTTTACCCGTCTGGCTAAGGCTATCCGCTCCTCCAGGGACAAAAAATGCATCTCACTGGACTGGCATACCGCGAACAGTCCTGTTGATCCCCCCTCCTCGTACCAGGCGGTCAGCCGGTCCAGGGAATCAAAATCTATTTGCCCCTCCTCAGTATAAGGGGTCAGCATGACCGGCCAAGAACCGTCAATCCGCATCATATGTCTTCACTTCTCTCCTCATTTTTCCCAGGGGTAAACTGGCTGAAATATTCCTCAAAAAAGGCCTCCCGGTTCACCCGGAAAGCCGCCTGGTGCGGCCCGTTTTCCTCGTCTTTTTTCCAGTGGGTCATCCCCTTGGCCCGCTCGCTGAGCAGCTCTACCTCTACCTGCCCCCGGTCAAACCCGCAAACCCGGTCGTTAAACAAAGTCGCCGCCGCCAGCGGGTCATGGAAAATAATGTAATCCCGTGACCGGAACCACACTTCCGCCATATCCATCACTACCTTCAAAAGGCCGCCCTCAAACCGCCGGCGTACCTCCTCCACCGGCAGCTTTACCTGTACGGTGGCATCCAGCCCGATGGACCGATGAACCGGTACCCGGGCATTGTATACAATAGCGGTGGCATACGGATCTCCATAGGCGTTCCATTCCCTAGGGCCTGTACGGGGCTGGGCGTTGCCGAACACCCCGCACATCAGGGTCAGATCCTTCAGTAAGGAGGGAATTTCCGGGTCAGCCGCGAACAACAGCCCTACATTGGTCATAGGCCCAATAGCCAGAAGGCTGATTTCTCCAGGATTGGCCCGAATGGTATCGATCATAAATTGGATATGCCGGTGAAGGGGAAATTCCGTCTGGTGGTCATAGGATGCCAGTACCGCTCCCTGAGGCGCTTTGGGCTGGATAGAGTTTCCCAGCATGGGTTCGGCACAGCCGGGGTAAATAGGGATATCTCCCTTTCCCGCCGCCCGGCACAGGCAGCTGGCCAGCTTGGCCCGAGTAACCGGTTCCCCGGTTACGGTGGTAATCCCCACCAGCTCACAGGCCGGCCGCTGAAGCAGGTACGCTAAACATACCGCGTCATCAATATCCGAGCCAATATCGGTGTCTAACAGGATTTTTTTGGTCTCCATGGGTTACGCGTCCTTTCTATTGTAGAATAGGGGATTCCGCTGAAAAACAGCGGCGCCCTCAGCTTACCGGTAAAATGGGCGGACATATAAACGGCTGTACTCTCCCAGAGATCACCCCCATCCGCCCCGGGTATATGTGATGCGCAGCGGCAGACAACGGGTGTTCTGCCCTTCGGCCCCCTCCTCTGGTGGTTCCCAAAGCCATCGCGCGCCGCCTTCACGGATGCCGGTTTTGACAGCGGCCCTGACCCCTGTTGGCTGTTTCCAGCCCCGCTAGCACTCCCAGGCGCTGCCTTTTGAAAAAGGCCGGCGAAAGCTGTCCGTGGAGTGGTTTGACGGAAGAGCTTTTTGCTGCCGTCTGGGGATTATTCCCCTGTCAGCCCAGTCCGCTCCATACCTTGTATAAACTTCCTCTGCAGGAAGGCAAACATCACTATCAGCGGCGATACCGTCATAAATGTTCCCGCCATAACCACCGCGTTATTCAAGGCGTTATTGTCGTTGATATCGTACACCGTTTCCAGGGTATCCGCCGACAGGGTCAGAGCGTTGGAAATGTTATTGAGTCCGGAGGACAAGAGCCCCAGATCGGCTTTGCTGACAAAAATGGACGGTTCAAAATAGTTGCTCCAATGCCAAACCAGGGCCAGCACCAACACCACCATATAAGCGGAACGGGCTACCGGGAAAACAATATAGGCGTATGTGCGCAGGAAACCGCAGCCATCAATCTGAGAGGCTTCTTCCAGCTCCTTGGGCAGGCCGCTGTAAAACTGCCGGAAAATGAAAATAAAGAGAGCGCCTTTCAAACCGTATCCCAGAAAAGCCGGGACAATCAGCGGCAGGAAGGTATTCAGCCAGCCCAACTTGGCGTACAGCAGATATAATGGCACGATAATGGTCTGGGTAGGGATGATCATGGCCAGGATGACCACGAAAAAACACAAGGTACGTCCCCGAAAACGATACCGCGCCAGGCCGTAGCCCGCCATGGAGCAGGAAATCAGCTGGCCCAGGGTGGCAACCAGCGTGACCAGCAGGCTATTGCGAAAGCCACGGGCGAAATTCATCAGCTTGGCGGCGGTGGCGTAGTTTTGGAAATGCAGGGTTCGGGGAAGCCACACAACCATGAAATTGTTCAGGTCTTCATTGGTCATCAGCGACCTGGAAACCATATACAGAAAGGGATACACAAACACAAAGGATACTCCGAACAGCAGCAGGTACAGGATCAGCCGGGGTACGGCCCGGGCGCTCTTCTGCAGTACCGGCCTGGTTCCGGCAAGGGCTTTGGTCATCTTCTCACCCCCTGGGTTTTCCGGATTCCCCGCTGGATCACCAGTACCACCAGGCCGATAAAGAACAGGATAAACAGGAAGTAAATCCAGCCCATAGCGGCCGCGAAACCGTGATCCGCTTTGGTAACAGCCCAGGTCTTAATATAATCCAGCAGAGGGTTTGTGGAATCGGTAAAGGAGTTGATAATGGTGTAAACCGCGTTGAGCAGCAGCACCGGCAGCACCATAGGCAGGGTAATTTTCCAAAACGCCTCGTATTCGTTGGCCCCATCAATGTGGGCGGATTCATACAGGGCAGGGGATATGCTCTGGATGGCCGCCAGGAACAGCAGTACCTGAACCCCGCACGACCACAACACTGTGACAATGATGCTGAACAGCCCGTCAATGGCGGTGAAAAAGTCCTGGCCCATATACGCCAGCATTTCAGGGGAAATCAGGGTCCCGTCTCCAAGGGACAGGATCTTGGTATCAATCCCCTCCCGCATCATCTGCCGCAGCACCTGCCCGTTCCCCAGCAGGAAGGGCAGCAGGGCCACTACACGGAAAAACCCTTTAAAATGCATGGTCTTGCTCAGCATAATCGCAATCAGAAGGGAAAAGACCAAAATCAACGGGGTCTTAATCAACATATCCTGGATGGAATCCAACAGATATGGGACAAAGCTGGTATCGGAAAAAAACGCTCTGGTATAGTTCTCCAACCCGGTCAATTGGATATGGAATCCAGCGGCCTGGGTGTCGGTAGAACCGAAGCTCAGCAGAAAAGAGGAAATGGTGGGGAAAGCAAAGCACAAGAGGGTTCCCACCAGAAATGGGGCCATAAAAAACAGGCCGATCAGCGTCTCCCGCCGTTTGGCGGTCATGCGCAGCCGCTTGGGTTTCATTCCGCATCCACCCCCATTACCAGGTAATCCATTGCCTGAACCTCCGTTCCATCCACCGACCGGCCCGTATCCCCGTAATTGATATAAATCACCGTCCCATTGGAATAGGTGACCCGAACCAGCTCGTCTTCTTCCTCATGGCCCACCATTCGGGCGTCCCCTCCGGTATAGGGCCATACCTCCGTTTTCAACTCGGTATACATGTCCAGTACCCTGTCTTCCCACTCTTGGTTCTCACAGGTGAACAGGTCGTTATACCCTGTATCCCGGAGCAGCGTCGGGCTTTCCTGGGTCAGCTCAAAATGCGGCAGGCATCCATATTCAATCCACCGGAGCTTTGTCAGGGTCAGGTCATAGGTTAAATTGCCCGGTTCCCCGCTGTATGGGATACTCCCATACACCACCATCTGGAAAAACGGGATTTCCCGGTCAATGATTTCATTTCCGGAGGTGGATACCGGTATGTTGTACAGCATCCCGGCAGCCGAAAGCGCGTACAGGTTTCCGCCTTCCACAGCTGTTTGCCCCGGTTGGGATAGGATTTTTTCCCAAATCCGCCGGGTATCCGCCCGGGAGACCGCCGCCCCTTTTTTCTGATCCTGGTACAAACGCAGCCCAAGTCCTTCAAGGCCTACTCCCAGATGAGGGGATTTTTCCAGCTGCTTCCATGCCGTCTGGAAATTCTCCCAGGCTTTGGCCGGCGTGATGAAAAACCGCTCCTTCATCTCATCGGTTACCTGGCTTCCATTCCCTTGCTGGATGGTATCCCGGCCAACCGAAAAACGGCCGTTGCCTTTCCAGGCGCTGGAAAAATCGGTTTCCAGATAAAACCATGTTTCCGGTGTTTCTCCGGCAAACTGATCCAGGGCTTCCAGCCCCTTCCGTCCTCCCACGGCCGATGCCCCAACCGCTGTATCCGGCGTATAGCCATACCCGTGCTTTGTCCAGCCTCGCAGCAATACCTGCATATGGGCCGCGCCTCCGTCCAGATAGCCTTTTACAATGGACTGAACCTCATCCAAGGTTGTCATGGGCACATAGCCCGACAGCAGCCCCGCCTCCTTCTGGGCTCCCATAAACAGGGTCAGGGACAGGGTATCTTCCGGTGTTTCCGCCTGGTTCAGCCGCCCGTCAGCGGTTAACCTCTCCCGGTACGCGTTGGCCATACCGCTGTAATTGGCCTGCTCCCCTTCCAGGAAGGTTACCTTGACCTCCCGGTCCAAAGCCAGCCGCTCTTTTTCCAGACGGGTCCCATAAAGGGTATTGGACAGGTTTTCCCCATTCTTGACAATGTTGGACAGATAGACCCGGTACTGCTCCCGGTACACAAAGGAAAAGCTGCACCGGTTCAGCTTGATGGTAGACATGTTGATACTGGGGTTAACCAGAATCTGAGCGTACTCCTCCCCTTCTTCCGCCGAGGCCAGGAACGCCTTGTCCCCCCGTTTAATACCATACACAGGCAGCATGGCGGTGGGGTTGGCGGTCTCCGAAAACAGATCCGCCTGAAGAAGCGGGCCGTAAATATCCAGGGTCAAAGGCGTGGCGTACAGATGCTTGGACCCGGTTTTTTGGAATTCGCTCAGGGCGCCGCTGCCATCCGGGTAAAACAGATACCCCTCCTCATCGGGGGCCGCCGCCCCGAAAAAGGGCAGCAGCTCCACCGCGTACAGCACATAGTCTCCTGTCTCCTCAATACTCTCCGCGGGAATGCGCAGCCGTATGCCATCCTCTTCCAAAAGGATTTCCAGCTCCAGGCGGATACCCGAATTGGCGAAGGTTACCTTCTGCCGCAGACCTTTCTCAAACCGCTGGGTCTCCACCGTGTTTTCCGGGGCCGCCGAATACTCCCGGACAAAGTTTCCACGGGTATCCTCCCGGCTCACGTAGGTAATGGCCAACATGGACTGCATATAATCTTTCCATATCTTGGTGGATGTGGCCAGCCCCGGATACAGGGACTCGGTTACCGCCCCATTCCACAGGGGCTCTCCGGTCAGCCGGTCATTTACCGCTATAGCGCCGATATCCTGGCGGTACATCAGCTCATATCGGTCATTTTCACATACCATTTCATAGGCACCGGCGTCCTGGGCCTGCCAGACGGTACCGTCCTGCCCCGAAAACAGGGACTCTCCCGGCACACTTTCCGGCAGCAGGTCCCTGATCCCCGGCCCCGCGGCACAGCCGCCCAGTACCAATACCGCCGCTATCATGGCCGCTAACAGGCTGAAGCCTTGTTTTTTCCTCATACCATCGAACCTTTCTGCCCTCTCCCCAAGGAAGAGCCGGTAAGAAATTAGGTGAGCAGCGCCGCTTCCTGAACCAGATCCAGCACAAATTGGACAATCCTGCCCACCAGCGCATAGCCCAGCAGGGCTATAAACCAGATCAGCACCATGGCGCATACCGACAGAACACAAACCAGCAGGGTCTGCCCCGTGCTGTAATCGTTAAGGATGAACACCGACCGGATAAACAGCCAGCCCATCCATATCAGCACACCGTTTACCAGCACCGCGAACAGATACCGTTCCGATACGCACAGCACATGGGACAGCAGCGCCGCTGTAAACTCGGTCACCACAAAGGGTATCAGGCAATAACAGGAGGCGGTAAAGTTTTCCCCCAGAGTGGCTTCCCCGTTAAATTGGGAGGAAATCAGATAGCTGGCCCCTACCCAGGTGAAAAAGGGAAGCAGTATTTTCGCCGCCTCCAGCAGAAGATTGACCTCGTCCAGCTCCACATCCTGGAAGGAGTAACTTACCGTGTAGATAAAAAACAGCCGTACTCCCAGCGCCAGTATCACAATGAGAAAACCTGCTCCCAGGCTGAGCCGTCCACGGGAGCTTTTCACGCTTTCCATGGTGCGGCGTGGACGGAACAGGATTCCCGCTCCCATAAGCAGCCCGTTCCTCAGGCCCAGGCTGGGGATCTGCCGGTATTCAAACCCCTGCAGCACCCGCTTGGACTGCCGGGACAGCACCGCCGCCAGAAAACCTAAAATCCCTACCGCCACTGCCGCCCCCAGCACTACCCAGAAAAAATGCTCCTGCATAAACACGTACCGGTATTCGGAAAACGCTTTTCCGTACTGGGCCCGGTCGTTGGCGTAACGGTATCCTTCCATCGCTCCCTGCCAGTCGCCTGCCTTATAGGCGGTAGCCGCCAGGCCCATATGGGCCAGGGGATAGGTCTTATCAATGGCCATAACCTCCTGCCACAAGGCGCTGGCTCCATCATAGTCCCCATCGTTGTACAGGATGGTGGCCTGCTGTACCTTGCGGATAAAGGCGGTGGGCTCAAACACCTGGATATTCCCCTTGCTGGAATCCAGCACGTACAGGTTTCCCTCATGATCTACCGTAATGGCTGCCGGTATGGCGAATTCCCCCTGCCCGGTACCCAGCCCGCCAAAGACCGCCAACAGGTTCCCGGTCTGGTCATACTGGTACAGCTTCCCGCTCAGCTTTTCCGCTACGGTAACCATCCCGTTAGCGTCAACCGCGATACCGCTGAACTGGGGGTTCTCTCCATCAACCAGCTCCCCATATCGGAACGGCTTCCCAATCACATTCCCGGAAAAATACGTTTCCTTTAATTTGGTCAGCCCGCTTTTGTTGATATCGCTCAGCTTCCGGTAGATGTTGTTCCCTACCGAATTCAGCACTTTGATCTGCCCTTCTACCTCATCCTGGCTGGTGGCATAGATGAGGCCTTCCTCATTGACCGTAAAATTCATATAACTGGCGGCGGTACGCTTGCCAACCATTACCCGCTGTTCCTCAGACGCCACCAACCGCAGCAGCCAATCCACAAAATCAAAACCAATATCCGTCTGGCCGATATATCCCCGGAAAGTGTTGTCCGCGTCAATACTCATAATGGTTTCCCCCATCAGCACGTACAGCCCGCCTGTAGGGGATAGCCCAATTTTTGTGGGACTGTATACCTGTACCTCCGACAGCACCGGACTGTCCGGCAAACCGTATTCCCGGATCAGGGTCCCGTCCGCCTCCAGATGC
>CALWMQ010000113.1 GCA_944382025.1 uncultured Clostridia bacterium
GCGCGTGCGGAGGAGGGGGCAGGGAGGCGCGCCGCCGGCCGGAGGGCAGCGGCGGGGATGTGGACGAGCGTGGTGGGCGGTGGAATACCGGGGTGGACGCGCTGGAATGGGCGGCCAAAGTGGAACAGCTTGGAGCGGGGGAAATCCTGCTGACCAGTATGGACTGCGATGGCACCAAAAACGGCTACGACCTGGAACTGACCGCAGCGGTCTCGTCCCGGGCGGGGATCCCGGTGATCGCTTCAGGCGGCGCCGGGGCCATGGAACATTTTGCCGACGCGTTTTTAAAAGGAAAGGCGGATGCCGTACTGGCCGCGTCCCTGTTCCATTATCATGAGATCGATATGAGAGAGTTGAAAATATATCTGGCCTCCAAGGGGATTCCCGTGCGGCCGGTGGTTGAATAGAGGAGGAACATCATGGCAGCAAAGTATGTATTCGTGACCGGCGGTGTGGTTTCAGGACTGGGTAAGGGGATTACCGCAGCCTCCTTGGGACGCCTGCTCAAATCCCGTGGCCTTACTGTTTCGGTAAAAAAGCTGGATCCGTATCTCAATATCGATCCGGGAACCATGAACCCTATCCAGCATGGAGAAGTGTTCGTGACCGATGACGGGGCCGAGACCGACCTGGATCTGGGCCACTATGAGCGTTTTATCGATGTCAACCTGAGCCAGAACAGCTCGGTTACTTCCGGCAAGGTGTATTGGAATGTGCTCCAGAAGGAGCGGCAGGGGGATTACGATGGCGGAACTGTCCAGGTGATTCCTCATATCACCGATGAGATCAAACGCCGGATCGCTTTGGACGCTGATAAGTACGATGTCCATATTATTGAAATCGGCGGCACGGTAGGGGATATTGAGGGACTGCCTTTCCTGGAAGCCATCCGCCAATTCGCCGTACAACACGGACGGCAGAACTGCCTGTTCCTCCATGTGACCCTGATGCCCTATATCGCGGCTTCCCAGGAAATGAAAACCAAGCCCACACAGCATTCGGTCAAGGAACTGCTGAGCCTGGGCATCCAGCCGGATATTATCGTGTGCCGGTCAGAACATCCTATCAGCCGTGAACTGAAGGACAAGGTGGCCCTGTTCTGCAACGTGAAGAAGGAAAACGTCATCGCCAACTGCGATGTGCCACTGCTGTACGAGGCGCCTCTCGCCCTGGAGGAGGAAGGGTTGGCGGAAATTGTCTGTCATGACCTGGGCTTCCACGACCTCAAGCTGGACCTTACAGATTGGAAAAAAATGGTAGAGACGCTGTGTCATCCGGAAATTACCGTATCCATCGCTCTGGTAGGCAAGTACGTGGAGCTTCATGACGCCTATCTCAGCGTAGCAGAAGCTCTGAAACATGGCGGGATCCCCAGCCACGCCGCGGTGGATATCCAGTGGGTTGATTCCGAATCCGTTACGGATGAGAACGCGGAAGAGGTGCTGGGATCAGCCGATGGCATTCTGGTGCCGGGTGGTTTCGGGAGCCGAGGTATTGACGGCAAAATCGCCGCCGCCAAATATGCCCGTGAGCATAAAATCCCCTATCTCGGGATCTGTCTGGGAATGCATATTGCGGTGATCGAGTTCGCCAGGAATGTTCTGGGTTATAAGGACGCCCATTCTACTGAGATCGACCCATCCACTACCCATAACGTTATCGATCTCATGCCAGATCAGCGGAATGTGGATCAGCGGGGCGGTACCATGCGTTTGGGTCAGTACCCGTGCGTGCTGGATATCCGGTCAAGGGCCTATGAGGCGTATGGCGAGGAACTGATTTATGAGCGCCACCGGCACCGCTATGAATACAACAATGATTTCCGGGAGGAAATGGAACGCAAAGGGATGCTGCTGGCGGGGATTTCGCCCGATAAACATATTGTGGAGATGATAGAGCTGCCGGATCATCCCTGGTTTGTGGCCTGCCAGTTCCATCCGGAATTCAAATCCCGTCCCAACCGTCCCCATCCCCTGTTCCGCGGCCTGGTAGCCGCGGCGGTGAACCGGAAAAACAGCCGTGGATAAACCGGTGATCCGGGCCGTATAAACCGGAGACCATGGAAAACAGAAAGGGCCCGGTAAATCGTTTGATTTACCGGGCCTTTATAACTGGCTGGCTATAGGCGGTCCCTCGGCCGCTGAGGGACGGAGGCCTTCCGTCAGGCGGGAGGCGGATAAGACGAGGGATAGCTCTGGTTTTTTATCTTCCTATAGGTGGGAAGGCTATCCCATCGAACAGCGGCAGTTAGAGGATAGTAAACGATGCGGCGCTATCGGTAATCAGCTGCCCAAGATCCTGGGTATGGATCACATAGCTCAGATTATACGCCTGTTCCCCACCGTCTACCAGATATTGGTACTGGATCACAGAGCGACTGTTCAGAGTGGAACGGAACTGGCAAAGCAGGGCTTTTTTCCCGTTGATGGACAGTTCTTTGGCGTCAATTTTCTCAAAATCCTTCTCGGAGGAAAACATCTCCGTCAGGCTGTCCAAGGTATAGTTGCCGATAGCATCGTCCAGCCGGGCGATCACCAGCCCATCACCGGTGGAGGCATAATCCGCCCCTTTAAAAATGATCATGTCCTCTTCCTCAATGGCTTCCCAGCCGGCGGGCACCTTCAGGGAAAAGCTTTGGTCAGGGGAGGTATATGTATCATCCGACAGGTTCCCGGATGTGGCAGTGGACTGGCTGGTGGTGGCGCTGCCAGAAGGCACGGAGGAGGAAGGGCCATCTACAGTGTGATCTTGGCATCCGGCAAGCGCCAGAATGGCCAGCGAGGCAGCCGTCGTGGCAATCAGACGTTTCATATAGTCCTCTTTTCTCCGCCGCGTGAAAGATGCCGGGGCCCTGCGGCGGGTTTAGGCCTGGGCAATAAACCGTTTACCTTTATTATACCGGATGCTTCTCAAGGATTCAAGAGAAATGTCAAGCTGGCTGGAAGGATTCCAATCTTTTCCGTACCGTTTTCTGGAGAGCTTGGTTCTTCGAAACAAAGGTATCGGTCAGGATATAGAAAGTGCTCCCGTCATCCAACAGATACCGTGTGGAACGCAAGGGTACTTGTATGGTTAGAGAATATTCCGTGTGGCAGCGGGAAAGGCCGCCCGATGAGGCTGTCTCATAGCTGGCCCTTAGTGAATGCTGTTTCTGCTTGGGGATATTTGGCTTCAAGAGCCGGATTTAATTAAGGTAACCGATGGTACCGCTGGCTGTGTTCGCGTTGGTATTTTCTGCTGTTTGGGGATGATCCGCCGTTAAAAACCGAACCATAGTATCGGTGAGCCGCTGGTTTCCGTTCTCCCGAAAGGCGTGATAGGGAAGCAGGAAGGCTTCCGGTAATCCCTGTGAACAATTTTACCGTCTTGGTTGAATGAAACGGTTATCAATGGTATGGTAGAAGACGTGGCAGTTATTCATGGTAAGTCGGTGGTTCGGAAAGATATTTCTGTAGCGGGGCGGATAACTCATAGGAGACAAGATCCGTCCAGCGTACCAGTGGGGCAATGTTTCCATGGCAGATACGGCCCTGGCGTGGGCTGTCCATATTTTCAGCGCAGTTTGGCGGCATTATGAAGATATTAAGGAGGCTTTGCCGATGCAAATTTTCCGATATTGTTCCGGAACGCTGGCATTGGATCATACCATTATTATGGGAATTTTAAATATCACTCCGGACAGTTTTTCAGATGGAGGGCGTTTTAATACGCCGGATAAGGCTTTGCGCCATGCCATGGAAATGGTGGAACAGGGAGCTGGTATTCTGGATATAGGGGGGCAGTCCACCCGCCCCGGCCACACCCCTATTTCGGCGGAGGAGGAATGGCTCCGGCTGGAACCGGTTCTCAAGGTGGTACGAGCCCGGATAGAGATCCCCCTCTCCATTGATACATATTACAAGGAAGTAGGGCGCCGGGCTCTGGAATACGGCGTGGATATCCTGAATGACGTTTCCGGCAGCATGAAAAACGGTATGCCGGAGCTAGCGGCCCAGTGGGGAGCAGGACTGGTAATGATGCACGGTGGCGGCGGGGCGGATGATCGACCGGAAGGATTGGACGCGGTGGCGGAAGTTCGCCGATATTTTATAGAGGCGTTGGGATTAGCGGAAAAAGTGGGTCTTCCACGGGAACAGGTGTGCTTGGACCCCGGAATCGGGTTTGGCAAAAGCCTGGCCGGAGACCGCCAGTTAGCTGCCCGCCTCCCCGAAGTGCTGCGAGGGCTGCCGGAAACGGCTGTCCTGGTAGGGGCCTCACGCAAACGGGTGGTGGGTGCTTGCGGCAAGTCCCCCCTCCCCTTTGAGGAACGGCTGCCGGGTACCCTGGCGCTGCACGCTATTGCCCAATGGAACGGGGCACGGATCCTTCGGGTACATGACGTAGCGGCAGCTGTGCAGGCTGCGGCGTTGACCGATTCTTTAATAAAGGAGAAAAAGTAATGGATAAGATTTATATCAAGGGCCTGCGGGTCTATGGGTACCATGGCGTCAAGCCGGAAGAAAAAGAAAAAGGACAGCCCTTTATATTGGATATCACCCTGTCGGCGGATTTGTCGATACCGGGGGCTAGTGACCGGCTGGAAGATACGGTCAACTATTCCAAGGTATCCAAAACCGCTGCTGCTGTTATGCTTTCCCAAAAGGATGATTTGATAGAACGGGCGGCGTCCCGGGTAGCGGAGGCTATTCTGGGAGAATATGAGAAGATAACGGAAGTAACGGTACTGTTGAAAAAGCCCCGGGCGCCTATCGCGGCGGATTTTGAATACGTGGCGGTAGAGGTTACCCGAACGAGGGGATGAACCGGCCGGTTTTGCAGAAAGGGAGGACAATTGATGAAAGCGGTATTGGGACTGGGTGGAAATCAGGGGGACCCGCTGGGAAATTTGCGGGAGGCGCTGACGGCCATAAACCGGGTGCCCGGTACGCGGGTGACCAGGATTTCATCGGTATATAAGACGGCGCCCGTAGGATTTGTGGACCAGCCCGATTTTTATAATCTGGTGGCGGAGGTGGAAACAGACCGGTCGCCCCGGGCGTTGTTGGGGGTATGTTTGGGAATTGAGGCCGCTCTTGGACGGATTCGTACATTTCGAAACGCTCCCCGCCTGATTGATATTGACGTGTTGCTTTATGAAAATACGGAGATGGACGATCCGGAACTGACCTTGCCCCATCCACGGATGATGGAACGTGGCTTCGTATTGGTTCCGCTGAAGGAACTCTATCCGAACGGGGTTGCCTTAGGGGTTGATTTTGCCCAGCGGATGCCGTTTGTAATGGATCAAGGAGTAGACTTGTATGGGCCACTGCGTGAGAGAATGTAGGGCCACGCGAATTTCTCAAGAAAAAATTAAAAAAACGCGTGACAAAGGGGGAG
>CALWMQ010000114.1 GCA_944382025.1 uncultured Clostridia bacterium
TCGGGGACAAAAAGGTACTCCTGCTCATGCCCCAGACCTTTATGAACCTGAGCGGTGAGGCGGTCCGGGATGCCATGCAATTTTATAAGCTGCCCCCGGAGAAGTGCCGGACTCTGTTTGATGACATCTCTCTGCCGGTTGGCAATATCCGGGTGCGCCGCAAGGGGAGCGATGGGGGACAGAACGGTATGAAAAACATTATTTACCTTACCGGCAGCGACCAATTCCCCCGGGTAAAGCTGGGCATCGGCGCCAAGCCACATCCTGACTACAACCTGGCGGACTGGGTGCTGTCCAAATTCACCAAAGAGGAAGCTCCGAAGATCCTGGAAGCGGCCCGGAACGCCGCCAAAGCCGCGTGCCTGATCGCGGAGGGCAACATTGACCAGGCTATGAACCGGTATTCCAAGTAGCGCGGCGGGGAAAGGGCCGGGTTGGGTTCGGTGCCGCCGCTAAAAATTTACAAAGTTCGGTTGAAACCGGGGTTCAGGGCGTGGTATGCTAAAAACAGATATTCCGGCAGAGAAGAAGATCCAGGAGATTTGCCGTGCGGCCCTGTACCGGAGGGTTGGGCCTCCTAAGGCCCCGGAGCCGTTCTATTCTGCCAGCCGTTATCATTTTCAGATTTCCCAAAGGAGGTTCCCCATGTCCGACCTGAATCTCAAAAACCCTAAAACCCCGGAGGAAATCCGGAAGAGAAACGCCAAAATACGCCATTACGCTTTTGATATGTTTACGCCTGTCCTGGCCGCCCTGTTTTTTGTTCTGGCTATTTTGTGGCCCCAGACTATTTTCAGCTGCCTGGCCGGCGGGCTGATGGGCATCGTGCTGATCCGCTTTTCCACCTCCCGCTACCGGAATGAAACCGAAAAATCCATCGGCGACAAGGTGGCCATGGCGGCTGGGATTGTGCTGATCTTGCTGGCGGTATTTCGGCTGGCTTTCCTGATCCTGGAGGATGTCGGGGTCCTGTCCTGGCCGTTTGTATGATGGCATACCCTTTCCTCGAAGCCGGATCCCCCGGCGTCATGGAATATAGCGGTATTTAGGGCTTTGCCGGGAGCCTGGCGGCCTGGGTGAACCCCGCGGCTATCCCCAACTGGGGATTCTCCGGCACGTATCGGGATACTGGGCCGGCTTTTTCCGTTCCGCCCCAGTCCGGATCCCCGCTCTGCCGCTGTTTTCGGCGGGACGGTACTGTTATCCTATGTGTTTTCCGGTGGCCTTCCCATACCCGGCGGTTTTATCCCTGCCGTGCCTTGCGTACTGCCGTCAATTCTGTTCGGTCTTGGTGTCTGTCCAAGGCCGGATTTGTTATGCCTGGGACTTAAAATATATACAAGAAGTTGTTAACATCATAAAATAGACAAGGGGTATTTCCATGGGCGTCATTGAAAAAGGGCTGGCGGCCCTGCCGGCGTACGCATCCTTATTAAGCGATATCAAGGCCGGGAGGGTGCCCGGTATGCTCACCGGGCTGGGGCATATCCACAAGGTGCTGCTGATTCATTCCCTGTGTGCCGGGCTGTCCCGGCGGGCTTTAGTGGTGGTGGCTGACGAGGCCGAAGCAAACAGGGTATGTGAGGATCTGGCCGCCTTAGGGGATCAGGCCTTATTTCTGCCTGCCCGGGAGCTGTCTCTGCGCCGGGTGGAGTCCGCGTCCCGGGAATATGAACAGATGCGTCTGGGCGTGCTGGCGAAAATGGCGGCAGGGGAAGCGCCTATTGTGGTGGCGGGGGTAGATGCGGTAGCCGGTTATACTCTGCCGCCCCAGGTGCTGCAAAACCGTACCCTGCGCTTGAGGGCCGGGCTGCCTCTGCCGGTGAAGGATCTGTCCGCCGCTCTGTCGGCGGCGGGCTACGAGCGGTGTGATCAGATCGAAGGGCCGGGTCAATATGCCGTCCGGGGCGGGATTACCGATGTGTATCCCGCGCAAAACAGTGCCCCTGTACGGATTGAGTTATGGGGGGACACCGTGGATACCTTGTCCTATTTCGATCTGTTGTCCCAGCGCCGGACCGATCCTCTGGAAACGGTGGATATTCCCCCGGCGGCGGAGATCCTGTACGACCACCCGGAAGAGCTGGCGGCTAAAATTGAGGAACTGGTTTCCGGGCTGCGGGGGAAAACCGCCGCCCTGCAGAGGGAAAATCTGTTGGCTGACGCTGACCGTCTCAGAGGCGGGGGAAGCCCTGCGTCCCTGGATAAGTATATCCCGCTGATGTACGATACCCCTGCCACGGTGTTGGATTACGCGGCAGGGAGCCTCATCCTGCTGTCCGAGGGGGCCAAGGTGAAGGAGCGGCTGCGCACGGCCCAGTGGCAGCTTCAGGAGGATATGAAGACCCTGCTGGAGGAAGGACAGCTGTGCCGGGGCTTGTCGGACTATATGTTGGACTGGGAAGGCCTGGCCAGGGAACTGGAACGGCGGGATACCGTGTTTTTGGAAGCCTTTGCCCGGTCAAATCCCGAAATGAAGATACACTCTCTGTATAATGTAAACGCACGTCAACTGCCTGTATGGTCCGGGGGCATTGATCTGCTGACAGATGATCTTCAGGATATGCTTCGGCGGAATATGGCCTGTGTGGTGCTGGCGGGGCAGGAGGAAAAAACCGCCCAGACCTTAGCCGAGGATCTGGCCAAGCAGGGGATTCCCGCCCTGTACGCCCCATCGCCGGAGAAGCCGGTGAAGGGCCGGGTATTGGTGATGCGGGGCGGCCTGTCGGCGGGGGCGGATTTCCCGGAAGCGGGTTTTGCCCTGATTACCCACGGGAGAATTTCCAGCTATAAACGGAAATCACGCCGCCAGGCGAAGAACCGGGGAGCGGAAATCCACAGCCTCAGTGAGCTGTCTCCGGGGGATTATATTGTTCACGCGGCTCACGGTATCGGCCTGTACCAGGGAATCCAGCAGCTGGAGGTCCAGGGGGTGGTCAAGGACTATATTAAGCTGCAATATGACAAAGGGGATACGCTTTACGTTCCTGTGACCCAGATGGATATGGTATCCAAGTACATCGGCACCAAGGATGAGGTGAAGGTAAAGCTCCACCGGCTGGGAGGGCAGGAATGGCAGAAGGCGAAATCCCGGGTCCGGTCGGCTGTCAAGGATATTGCCAAGGAACTGATCCGGCTGTATTCCCAGCGGATGGCGACGCCCGGCTTTGCCTTTGAGCCGGATACCGAATGGCAGTACGATTTCGAGCGGCATTTTGAATATGAGGAAACGGAGGATCAGCTGCGCTGTATTGACGAGATCAAGAGCGATATGGAACGGCCGGTTCCCATGGACAGGCTGCTGTGCGGGGATGTGGGATTCGGCAAGACTGAGGTCGCTTTGCGGGCGGCTTTCAAGTGTGTATCCCAGAGCAAGCAGTGCGTCCTGCTGGTTCCCACCACGATTCTGGCGTTCCAGCATTATAACACCATTGTCCGCCGGTTCGAGGGGTTTCCGGTGAAGGTGGAGATGCTGTCCCG
The DNA here is from genome assembly GCA_944382025.1 of uncultured Clostridia bacterium. Lineage (GTDB taxonomy): Bacteria > Bacillota > Clostridia > Oscillospirales > Acutalibacteraceae > UMGS1623. Next base: position 3,481 of record CALWMQ010000114.1, read on the forward strand.
GTTCCGAACCCCTAAGCAGCAGGAGGACATTTTAAAGCGGACGGCCCGTGGGGAGATTGATATTCTGGTGGGAACTCACCGGATGCTGTCCAAGGATGTGAAATTCAAGGATTTAGGTCTGTTTATCGTGGATGAGGAACAGCGCTTTGGGGTAGCCCAGAAAGAGCGGATTAAGGAGCTGTCTCCCAATGTGGATGTGCTGACCTTGTCCGCGACGCCGATTCCCCGGACTTTGAACATGGCTATGAGCGGTATCCGGGACATGTCGGTGATCGAGGAGGCGCCTCAGGATCGGCGGCCGGTGCAGACCTACGTACTGGAGCATGACAATGGGATCATTACCGACGCGATAAGGCGGGAGCTGCGCCGGGGCGGCCAGGTGTATTACCTCCACAACCGGGTGGAAAGCATTGAGCGGTGCGCTGCCGGGATCCAGATGCGGATTCCTGACGCCCGGGTAGGGTTTGCCCATGGGAAAATGACCGAAGAGGAGCTGTCTGAGATCTGGCGCCAGGTGCTTGAGCATGAGCTGGATATTCTGGTCTGCACCACCATCATCGAGACAGGGGTGGATATCCCCAATGTGAACACCATGATTATTGAAAACGCCGACCGGTTCGGATTGTCCCAGCTCCACCAGCTCCGGGGCCGGGTAGGCCGTTCCTCCAGGCGGGCCTTCGCGTACCTGACCTTTGTCCGTGGGAAAGTGCTGACCGATGTGGCTTCCAAGCGGCTGGAGGCCATGAGGGAGTTCACCGAATTCGGCGCGGGCTTTAAGATCGCCATGCGGGATATGGAGATCCGGGGGGCTGGTAACCTGCTGGGGGCACAGCAGCACGGCCATATGGAGGCGGTAGGGTATGAGATGTACCTGAAACTGCTGGCCGATGCGGTCAATGAGGAAAAAGGCATGAAGGTGCAGCCCCGGGAGGAGGAATGCCTTATCGACCTGCCGGTATCCGCCCATATTCCGGAGAGCTATATCGCCGCCAACGCCCAGCGCTTGGATGTGTACCGCCGTATAGCCGATATCCGGACCCATGAGGATTCCCTGGACGTGTATGATGAACTGATCGACCGGTTTGGGGAGCCGCCGGAAGCGGTTCAGGGGCTGATTGACGTGGCCTTGCTGCGGAACATGGCTGCCCAGGTGGGTATTTATGAAATTAAACAGCAGGCGGATACCCTTCTGCTTTATCAGCGGAAACTGAACCTGGATGTGGGCAGCCGGATGTCGGCCGCCATGAAGGGCAGCGTGATGATCAACGCCGGGCCTAAGCCCTATTTCGCGGTAAAGATTAAAAAGAATCTGACAGCCCTGGATACCTTGCGGGAGGCGTTGGAGGCGGTCATTGACCATGAGGACCCCAAGTGAGGACTCGTAACCGCAGACACAGGGGGGCCGATGCCGGCTGCAGGGGGAGAGAAAGCGGTATAAAGTGACGGTGTCCTGCCTGGCGACGTCGGAAATGGATACCCTCCAGCCTTTCCACCGTGGGATATGGCATGAGCCATAGGGGGTTCCCCATCTTGGCTAGATGCTGGCGCCAAGAACATTGGCGCCCGGAGAATAGGGGTGAGGCGGAGCGGCGTTTCGGCGGCAGAAGCCGCGGGTTCTGGCCGCATATCCCTGAACTGGTAACAATAAGTATAATCCAAACGTTCCGCTTCCTTGAGGGGGAGCGTCTAGGCGGGCCTGTTCCTTGCGGGGAACCGGCTTCCCCTGGAAACAGAACCCCGGGGCCGCCCGGGGAGCCTTTGGCTGTTCCCGAAGCGCGGCTGTCCTGTCTTCTGACAGGGCTATAGCCGATCCATTTGAAATGGGGCGCCATATTCGCAGACATATTTTTGTGATGGGCGCTGGCGGTGAGAGGGCGCTTGCTCCATACCGCTCCATACCAAGGCAGGAAAAATCCAGGCTCTGGAAAAATCCCCCGCAAGGGCGGGCCATTTTGAGGGGAAAGGCTATCATAGGTTTTTCACACAAACTAAGCGGCCGGCGGAAAATTCCGCCGGCCGCTTTTCCTGTCCTAATATACAGGTTACCGTTTATTTTTTATACTGGAATCCGACTTCGGTAGCCGCCGCGTCCACTGCGTGGTTAACATTGATGGAGTCGTCGGATACCACACCGGATACCGTGCCGCCCTTTTCGTTGGTCAGGGTTAAGGTGACGCCCATGGCGGATCCGGTTACGGAGAAAGTGCCTTTTTCAGAATAGGTTTCCGTTCCGTCCTTGGTAACGGCGATGGTGTAGGAGCCGTCGGCGTTCAGGGTCAAAGTGCTCTGATATCCGGCGGTGTCCCCATCGGTGGATTCAGCGGTAAAAGCGCCTTGGATACGGTCGGAATAGAACACGATTTCCGTAGCCATGGGAACGTCGTTGGAGATGCGGAATTTACAAGTAAGCACGTCGTTTTCCAAGGTGCCTTCCACAGGCTCGGCTCCTTCGGCGTCACTGGTAAAGGTCAGCTTGGTGCCGTCTACGGTAAAGGTGCCTTTTTCCGTGTAGTCTTCCTCGCCTTCCATCTTGGCCGTATAGGTGTAACCGCCCTGTTTATCCAAGGTGAGGGTGGCGTTAGCCGACATACTCATGCTTCCCATGTTCAGGACTTTTATGCCGGTATAGGTTCCCGCCTGGTCGGGAGTCGTAGCGGGCTTCAGGGTTAAATCTTTCTTTTCCTTGCCCTGGGCGGACACCAAAGCCTGGATGGCGATGGTTTTATCAGAAGAAATGGAGCCTTCAGTAGCCTCGCCGTCCTTCGGGGTAACGGTAATTTTACCGGAGTCAATGGCAAAGGTACCGGTTTCGGTATACACCTGTTCTTCGCCCATGACGGTGAAGACGCTTTCCAGGGTATATTCCGCACCGTATCCCAGGCTGAGGGTGACGGCGTAGGTGATAGTGGTATTCATGGCGGATGTTTCCACCGTGCCTACATAATCTCCCAGGTATTCCCCGTAAGCCATGGCTTTCGCAATGGGGTACAGGGGGTTTTCGGGATCGGTGGTGTCAGGGGCGAAGCCGCTGGAGCCATAGAAGAGTTTGGTACTGAAGACCAGCTGTTTGCCGTCTACGGTGAAGGTGGATGTTTTAGGGGATTCGGTAGTGGAATCGCTGTAAAGCAGCATATAGGTATCGCCGCTTTTGCCCACCTTGCCGGAGCCTTTGTCCTCGCCGCCTTCAGCCTTGTTGGACAGCTGGAAGGTACCGTCTTCCTTAATGGTCAGGTATACCTGAAGGGGCATGCCCAGGGGGGAAGCGTCCACGAGATAGGTAGCGGCGATGTCTTTCGTCGCCGATTCCTCTGATCCGGAGCCGGTGTTGGACCCGCCGGAGGTGCCGGGTTTGTTGTCGCAGCCGGTCAGGCCGACAGTCAGGGTCAAAAGCAGAGCGCACAGGAGTGCCAGATATTTTTTCATATTTCCTCCAAACCTTTCCTAAGTTGAATTTACGGAGGTGATCCCATAGGAACGCCGCGTCCCCCCCGAATATGCCCTCATTTTACCCCATTCCGGGGTAGCTGTCAATGCTTTAGAAGGTGAAAGCGATCGCTTCCGGATATTTCCGGGGTGTTCTTTGTCGGATTTGGCGCTTTTTGTGCCGGTAGGGCTGTACAAACCAGGGGGGGTATGTTAAAATAAAATAACACTGTGGGATACCCACGAAGAATCAGGAGGTAAGGAGTCATGAGATCGGCTGAAAGCTTTTTTAATTGGGCCTTCCGTACCCGGGCCAACTCGGTGATGAAACTGTACAATGGGGAGATGGTGTCTCCGGACAAAATGTTCCTGAGCTTCTGCTCCCATGACCCGGCGTTT
>CALWMQ010000115.1 GCA_944382025.1 uncultured Clostridia bacterium
TCCTGCCGCACCCAGATCTCCCAGCTTCTTCAGGAGGCAAGCAAGCTCATGGAAATCGTCAAGCTGATCGGTGCCGACGTGCTGCCGGATGACCAGAAGCTGGTGATTGAAATCGCCCGTGTGGTCCGGGTGGGCTTCCTCCAGCAAAACGCTTACCATAAGGACGATACCTATGTCCCGCTGGAAAAACAACTGAAAATGATGCGGGTTATCCTGCATCTTTATACCGCCGCCCGCGCCTTGGTAGCTGTATCCGTCCCTATATCCCGTATTGTGGATACCGGCCTGTTCGATAAGGTGGTCCGGATGAAATACGAGGTACCCAACGACCATCTGGAACTGATTGACGGGTATATGGAAGAGATTGATACCACTTTGTCTTCCCTGCGGTAACGCGCCACTTCCTCCGCCGGTTCCCGGAACCTGAAATCCCCATCCCGAAAGGACTGATCCGCCATGATCATCGAATATATCGGTGTTAAAGAAATCAATGGTTCTCTGATTGTGCTGGACGGCGTGAAAAAAGCCTCCTTCGAAGAGACGGTTACCCTGCGCCTGGAAAACGGTACCGAACGGTCCGGCCGTATCGTCCAAATGGAAGGGGAACGGGTGGTCATCCAGGTGTTCGAGGGAACCCACGGCCTCTCCTTGGACAATACCCGTACCCGCCTGAAAGGCAGACCTGTGGAAATGCCGCTTTCTCCCGAACTGCTGGGCCGAATCTTCGACGGGGTGGGCCGCCCTATTGATGGGTTAGGCGAGCTCTTCCCGGTAACCCGCCGGGATGTCAACGGTTCCGCTATCAACCCGGTCTCCAGGGTCTATCCCCGGAATTTCATCGAAACCGGTATCTCCTCCATCGACTGTATGATGACCCTGATCCGGGGCCAGAAACTGCCTATCTTTTCCGGATCCGGCATGAAACACAACGAACTGGCGGCGCAGATCGTCCGCCAGGCCAAAATCGCTGACAAAGCGGGAGCCGATTTCGCCGTGGTATTCGCCGCTATGGGCGTAACCAATGATGTGGCCGACTACTTCCGGCGCTCCTTCGAGGACAGCGGCGTACTGGGCCGGGTAGCCATGTTCCTCAACCTATCCAACGACCCTATTGTGGAACGGATCCTCACCCCTCGATGCGCCCTTACCGCTGCCGAGTATCTGGCTTTCGACCTGAATATGCATATCCTGGTCATTATGACCGATATGACCTCCTATGCCGAAGCTTGCCGGGAGTTTTCCGCCTCCAAAGGGGAAATCCCGGGCCGGAAAGGTTTCCCTGGCTATTTATATTCCGATCTGGCCTCCCTGTACGAACGGGCCGGCATGATTAAAGGCTCTACCGGCTCCGTAACCCAGATTCCCATCCTCACCATGCCCAACGACGATATTACCCACCCGGTTCCTGACCTGACCGGTTATATTACCGAGGGCCAGATTGTTCTGGACCGCTCCCTGGACAACAGCGGAATCTATCCCCCCGTTTCGGTGCTTCCCTCCCTGTCCCGCCTGATGAAGGACGGTATCGGTGAGGGCTTCACCCGGGCTGACCACGCGGCTGTTTCCAACCAGCTCTTCGCCAGCTACGCCAAGGTTCAGGACGCCCGCAGCCTGGCCTCTGTCATCGGTGAGGAGGAGTTATCCCCTAACGACAAAAAGCTGTTGGAATTCGGCCGCCTGTTCGATGAACAGTACATCAACCAGGGGGCCAATGAAAACCGCTCCATTGACCAGACCCTGGACTTGGGCTGGCGGCTCCTGTCTACCCTCCCCAAAGAAGAACTGGATCGGGTGGACGACAAGACCCTGGAAGAGCATTATCACCCCGAAACCGCTTTCGGGGTTCCGGAACCCTCTGCCGCTCCTCCGGCTCAGCCCGCCGAATCCCCGGCTGACCCTCAGAATCCGTAAGCCCCTATTTGTTTTTCCTGACAGGAGGCGAGTCCCATGGCTGAACAGGTTTTCCCTACCAAAGGCAATCTTATCAATACAAAAAAATCCCTGAATCTGGCTAAAGTGGGCTTTGAACTGCTGGACCGGAAACGCAATATCATTGTACGGGAAATGATGGCCCTCATTGATCGGGCTGAAGGTATTCAGTCTCAAATTGATTCCTGCTATGCCCAGGCATACCTGGCCCTTCAGCGCGCTAACGTTGCCCATGGTATCTGCGATGATATTGCCGACGCGATACCACTGGAAAACGGCCTTAGCCTGTCTTCCCGAAGCGTTATGGGCGTGGAGATCCCCATGGTGAGTCTGGAAGCTGAACCGGTCGAATTGAACTATGGTTTTATGAATTCCAGTGCCCTGATTGATGAGGCCTATATTAAATTTGATCGGGTAAAAAAGCTGACGGCGGAACTGGCTGAGGTGGAAAACAGCGTCTACCGTCTGGCTACGGCGGTGAACAAAACCCAGAAGCGGGCCAACGCTTTGAAAAATATCATTATCCCCCGGCTGACCGCCACTTCCAAGTTTATTACCGACTCCCTTGAAGAGAAAGAACGGGAGGATTTCTCCCGCCTGAAGGTGATCAAGGCGCAAAAGAATGCCGCCGCTAAAGAGGAAGCCCACAGGCAGGAGCAAGAACATCTTTAAACGCTCCTTTTCCGAATGGCCTTGCGTCCGCTGGCGCTTCAAAGCTATAAAAACTGCCGCATCATCCATACAGCGCAGGGCGCGGGAGCAATCTATGCTCCCGCGCCCTGTTTGTTGAAGACAAAAGCCCTTTCCCTATGTCCGGCTTGATATGCTGTACCGGATCCCTGCCTTTCTCCGTCCTCGCCCCTTGGGGAACGGCGCTGTAGAATCGTTTGAGCGGCAAAAACGGATACGGTTGTCATCGGAAGATTTTTCTCATGATACACACTTACTTACAGGCAAACGGAGGCGTGATGGAAAGGCACATATCGCCCGGCCTCTCCCGTATCCGATGACCCGTGATTAGCTGATTCGCCGGGCAGTCTCCCTGTCCCTGGGGCAATTCCTCCGCGGCGGCCCCTTTGGGAACCCACAGAACACTCCTACAGGATTATTCCCCACGGATCATGCCGTTGGTATATTCGGTTCCGCATGAAAACGGGACAGGCAAGGCAAGGGCGTATAAATCCGCGGCCCGGCTTTCCAATTCCCATACCTCCCGACCGGTTTTATCCAGCTGTTCCGCCTGGCTGGCCCGGGAAATCAAGGGCAAGGCGCAGCGTCCGGACTGCTTGACGGCGGAAAGGATTTCCATGCCTTTTGGGGTAGCTCCCAAAAGCCGGATATATGGAGGCTTTTGGCCGGTATAGGAGGCGGGGATTCCCAGAAAAGCAGACCAGATCAGCCGGTTGACCCTGGTCAGGGGATACCGCTTTGTTTTAATGGCCTCCGTCAGTCCTTCCAGGCTTCCGGACTGGCGGATAGCTGTGTATACGCGATTTTCCAGGCCTTCCGATATGCCGGGCAGGGCGGCAATCTCCTCCAGAGACAGGGTACGCAGACGGGCCAGAACCGCTCGATCCAGCCGTTGAGAATCCGCTGGACCCAGCCTGTCCCGCAGGGCATCCGACAGGACCGCGGCGGGACGGCCGGGCAGACATGGCATGGCGTTCAGCCGCCGGCGGGAGCGGATAAGAGTACGCGAATAGGAAGCGGACGCGAATTGGCCGAGAGGAGCCAGGCGGTCATGGTCCGGTCAAAA
>CALWMQ010000116.1 GCA_944382025.1 uncultured Clostridia bacterium
AGAAGGTGTATTTTGATCTGCCGGTGAAGGATCTGGCCCTGACCCGCCGTGTAGATCTCGGTGGTCGCCGGACCATTAAAAAAAAAACTAAGGAAAAACGGTGCGAGGATATTTTGACCATCCAGGCGGCGGGGCTCAGCGGACGGCTGGCCCATACCCATTCCGGGGCGGTGATCGGCTTGTCCGGGGGATTGGATTCCGCCCTGGCTCTGCTGGTAACAGTGCGGGCCTATGATCGGCTGGGACGTAGCCGCTCGGAAATCCAGGCGGTGACCATGCCCTGCTTCGGCACCACCAGCCGTACTCTTCACAACGCCCGAGCGCTGGCGGAAGCCTGCGGGGCAACCCTGCGCCAGGTGGACATCAGCGAGTCGGTAACCCGCCATCTCCAGGATATCCGTCATGGGGGCGCTCACGATGTGACGTATGAAAACGCTCAGGCCCGGGAACGGACCCAGGTATTGATGGATATAGCGAACCAGAGCGGAGCCCTGGTCATCGGGACCGGGGATTTGTCGGAACTAGCTCTGGGCTGGGCAACCTACAATGGGGATCATATGTCCATGTATGGGGTCAACGCCTCGGTACCCAAGACCTTGGTGCGGTATTTGGTGGCCTATGAGGCGAAACGGTGCGGCGGTTCGGTAGAGACCGCCCTGCTGGACATACTGGACACCCCGGTCAGCCCGGAACTGCTGCCGCCGGAAAACGGCCAGATTTCCCAGAAAACCGAACAGATTGTGGGTCCTTATGAACTCCACGATTTTTTCCTGTACCATCTGCTCCGGTTCGGCTGCCCACCTGCCAAGATTTACCGTCTGGCGGTGGCGGCCTTTGATGGTCGATTCCAGCCTCAGGAAATTAAAAAATGGCTTTGCGTGTTTCTCAGGCGGTTTTTCCAGCAGCAGTTCAAGCGTAACTGCCTGCCGGACGGACCCCGGGTGGGCAGTGTAGCTTTGTCTCCCAGGGGGGACTGGCGGATGCCATCCGATGCCAGTGCCGCTCTTTGGATCCAGCAGGCGGAGGCACTGTAATACGGGGGAATCAAATGGGGTCTGTCTATCCGGAGGCACGTGAGGACTGGGAGTAAGTCATACTGCCTGCGGTGGGCAGTCTATAGGCACTGTAGTCGTCACTTTAGCGTCCCGGAAACATTTTGGAGATACTGAGGCACGTTTTTGGCAGCTTTTATCCCGGTGCTATGTGAAACAGGCTGACTGTAAATATAAAAAAGCTTGACTGTTCCCCTAGGGATGGGTTTACCATGACAGGGAGGTGAAGTGTATGCGTATACAGGAAATCTGTGAGAGCTGCCATCTGACAACAAAGGCGGTAGCCTATTATGAAAAGCAGGGACTGATTCATCCAACCCTGCTGGACAACGGCTATCGGGATTACAGCGAAGCGGACAGGGCGGTACTGTGTGAGATTGCTGTGCTGCGGGCCCTGGAAATTGGAGTGGAGGATATTCGGAAAATTTTACAATGTCCGGATGTTTCCGCCAAAGAAAGCTATCTGTCCAGCTTGTACAGCCGGAAAGCATGGGAGCGGGAACAGCGGCAGGAAAAATTATCATGGCTCAAGGAGCTTTCCCATTCCTATCAGCCCGGTGCTTTTTTTGATGATGTGCTTCCCGGCCTTCGGACGAAAGCTACTGTACAGGAACGGCTCACGCAAGCGTTTCCCGGTACATGGGGAGAGTATTTGGCATGGCATTTTGGGCGATATCTGGACCACGCTATTGAAACGCAGGAGCAAAAGGAAGCCTATGCGGCAATTTTGGAATGGGTGGATCAGGCGGAGCCTTGGGAACTGCCAGAGGAGTACGCAGGTCTTATGCGGGTGGAAGCGGATACGTGGAAAAAAGCAGATGAAGCAGTGCTGGAGGCGATAGAGGATGTGGATGGCTATATAGAGAAGCATGGTTCAAGTATTGAGACTTATCAACAATATTGCCAATCAGAAGAATATCAAAGCTCTCCTCTTGGCCGCCTGCAGCAATGGATGGTAACCTTTCAGACACAATCGGGATATATCGATATATTTTTAAAAAATATGCGTAAGCTTAGTCCATCCTATCGAATGTATATGGAAAAAATGGAAGCGGCTAACGCCCGGCTGTTGGAGCGGTATCCTGGTCGCTGAAGCCTGTAATGGCGGAAATAGACAGTATGTCAAAAGCATAGGAGTGCTCTAGTTCAGTTCCAACACGGCTGTTGTGCGTATATCCATATAGAAATTCCGGACGAATTTGGGTATTGCAGAGAAGCGGCCAACCCAGAGAAGACCATTGAGGATATCCAGCATTTTATCGTTGTTCGGCTGCCTTTTAAAATGCCATCTGCGGATAACAGCTTGCGTTCCAGCGTCACGATATATCTAACCCCATGCAGATCTTTAGAATTCCTGCTCCGGTCTGGTCCTTTATTTATTGTATTGACACGTGGGGAAGAAAGCGGTCTGTATCGCGGGATTGAGATGGACAGGGTCAGCCATCGGCAAATCTGTTACATGGAACGGAGTGCGGGACACACTTTCCCGAGACGGCTAATGATGGGCTATGTGAAAGCGGCGACTAATTTTCCGGACCAGCGTGTGAAGTTTTCAGCACAGCCTCTTTACAACAACCCAAACTTTAAATGATTGCGCTTGTGCTAATGTGATTTCTCCATGGCTGTTACCTCCGGCATGGCGACAAAATTCTTGAATTCCCCTGACGCCAAGTAGACGTCAGGGGAATTTTTATGTCAATCCATTTAAAAAGGGCAAACACAACCAATTGAAACATCTAATAAAATTAAATAAAAAACGGGTTCCATTGAAATAGCTTTTGAAAAGGCCACCTTGCCTATAAATATTATACCGGGTAGAAGCGGATGAGTCATATGATGTCACTCGCTGGTATCGTAATACGGTGGGATATATTGCGGTACTGACCGTCCAGGGCGAGGGAGTATTACTTCGGCGTACAGGGCAGCAGCCCTTGCGTTCAGGGGAATTGTTTTTGGTACCGGCGGATGATGTGAGGGGATATCACACGCAGGAGGCGCCCTGGTGCTTTTATTGGTTCGAATTTGATGCAGAACATTTGCCTCTAGAGGTACAGAACCTTTATCAGCTGCCGAAAAAAGAGTATCATTTGGAGCTGTGTGATGCTTGTCTTCAGCATATGCAGGCGGGGCATTGGGATTGCGCGTCCGCCTTGTTTACAGCTGTGATGCATCTGTGGCATGTATCCTGTGGCGCTTCCCATCGGCAGGAGAAAGGGTTATTTATGGATCAGGCCATTGGCTATATGAAACAGCATTTAGAGGATATGTCGGTTCGGGGCCTGGCAGAACAGATGCATGTCAACGAGAGAACCTTAAGGAATTTGTTTTACCGGTATATTGGGAGCAGTCCTATACAAGTATTTAACCGGCTGCGGATGGAGGCGGCAGCGGAGGCTCTGACCAGGTCGCATAAATCCATTGGGGACATTGCGGAGGAGCTAGGGTTCTCCAGCCAGTTTTATTTCAGCAAAGCTTTCCGCCAAGTTTATCACGTTTCACCGAGAGGCTATCGTAACGCCCTGAATCAGCGGACGAAAGAGGCCATTCAATTGGAAATTTCATTGGAGGACACAAATTCAACAGGAAGTTAGTATTTCGGACAGAAAGAGCAAGGAATGGGTCAGTATTTTAGACACATTCGCAAGGGAAAAACGGTATAATGATGCTGTCAAACGTCTGGTTTTTCAACGCACATATTGTCAAAATGTTATGAAAGAAAGGAAAGGATGACCATGACAAGGACTAAACGATTCCTGATTGTGTTTCTGGTGGCGCTGATGACGGCAGCCTTAGTTGCGGGTTGCGCGCAGGACACGCCTTCTTCCACCCCTGGTTCCACTGGGAGCAGCTCTACCGTTCCCGGAGCTTCTTCAACTGAGGAAGAACTTCCTGTCGGTGAGCGACCGATGCCTGAGGAGCTCCAGCCCACCAGTAATAAGATCGTGGTATGGATGAAGGGCGATACGGAGGAATTCAAGCCTTATTACGATGGGTTTCTGGCGGATTATCCGGATTATGAGTTGGAATATATGACCGCTGCTACCAATGACCATGTGCAGTTGATTCAAGCTATCCAGGCAGGGCAGCAAGTACCGGATGCTGTTCTGGTGTATCCCCGCCCAGCTGATGCCTATTATACTGGCCTGTATCAGTCGATCGATAAATATTTGGACGGCGATCCCAACTATAAGCGGGAGTACATCAATGAGATGGCTCTGGCGGGCAACACCTTTGGCGGAAAAACCTACTTTGTCTGCGAGGACTTGGAATTGTGCGCTCTGGGATGGAACAAGAAGCTGTTCCGCGAAGCAGGTCTGGATCCGGAAACGCCTCCCGCCACCTATTCTGAGTTTGAGACGATGAGTAAAGCGCTGACCAAGTATAACAGTAACGGGGAGGCAACCCAGATCGGTTACTGGGGCACCATTGGCTATTGGGCCCTTTCCTCCGCTATGGGCCGTTATGTTACTGGTCGGGATGGCTTTACAGTGGAATTCGATACCCCGGAAATTCGGAAAGCCTTTGAATTCTCAAAAAGCGTACCTACCTTCTACAATAATAAGCTGGCTGCTGCGGATGATACGGCGTACTGGGATCCCAAGGCCGGACATGTGGGCTTCTTCTATGTGAACCTGAAGCAGATCAGTTCTTTCATTTCCGAGGATCTGGAAATTGGTCTGGCGCCTTGGCCGGTGGCTGATGATTACGAGGGTGATCCGCAGATCTGCGTTTACAGTTCCCAGCAGTATGGTATTCCGGCGGACGCGGAAAACCCCAACGGCGGTTGGCTATTTATCCGTTGGTTAGTAACCAAGGGCATCGGTGACGTATTCAATGAGTCTCAGTTCAATTTGAATCCCAATGGCTACATTCCGCAATACCAATCCAACAGCGAACTGCG
>CALWMQ010000117.1 GCA_944382025.1 uncultured Clostridia bacterium
AGGAAGTATCACGGCGCAACAGTAAGCGCAAGGTCAAAGATGTCGGTACAAAAACTGAGCTTGGCAAATATTCAGGAAAGTATGCGTTGACCGAACTGCTCTTCTGCGGAAACTGCGGAACACCGTAATATTGTATAGTTTTTTATACGAAAGTCGGTCCCATCGCCAAAATTGTCTAAATATATTTTATTGCCACTTGTCAAAGAAAAACATTCGAAAAGCCTATCGTCATACGGGCTTACGGATGTTTTTTATATGGATAACCGCTGCGCTCTGCATAAAAACTACAACCAATAGGGTGGCCGCATGATAAAAGAGTGTGACTACTTCACGTTTTAAAAACGCCCGGAAATACCGATCCCTACAAAGGTAAGTTGCCCTGAATAGGAAACGCGCATCAATATCTATCAGAACCACAGAGCCATGACCGCCCCAGATAAGGTATTTCCTCACAAATCCCCATAACCGGGCATATTCGATAGACCTATACAGTTGTAATTCGCGCCGGGTAATGGTATAATTTTTTCATGTCCATCATCCGGGTGCTTATCCGTACCGCCAATGGGCTTTAGGTTAGTCTAAGCCAGCAAACTGGTGAGTCCTGCCCCTTGCCGCGGCTGACAAGGGCAACCCGGTATTCTGCTTTTTGAAGGAGGATCATGTTATGAACGATTGGCATATTGAAACCAAATGTATCCAGGAAGGGTGGAAACCCGGCAATGGGGAACCCAGAGTACTCCCCATTGTGCAAAGCACTACCTTTAAATACGACAGCGCCGAAACCCTGGGCGATCTGTTCGACCTGAAAATCGGCGGGGACTTCTATACCCGCCTTTCCAACCCCACTACCAATGCGGTAGAGGCTAAGATCGCCGCTCTTGAGGGCGGTGTGGGCGCCCTGCTGACCTCGGCAGGACAGGCCGCCTCCCTGGTGTCGGTCCTGAACATCGCCCACGCCGGGGACCATATCATCAGCGCCAGTGCTATCTACGGCGGCACCTTCAACCTGTTTCACAAAACCATGAAGGAAATGGGAATTGATGTGACCTTTCTGGAACCCGGCGCTTCCGACGCTGAATTGGAGGCCGCTTTCCGCCCCAACACAAAGCTGGTATTCGGGGAAACCTTGTCCAACCCCTCCCTTAACGTACTGGACATCGAGCAGTATGCCCGCATTGCCCATGCCCATCAGGTGCCTTTAATCGTGGACAACACCTTCCCTACCCCTATCAACTGCCGTCCCTTCGAGTTCGGCGCTGACATTGTCATCCACTCCACTTCCAAATACCTGGACGGTCATGCCACCGCCCTGGGCGGGGTCATTGTGGACAGCGGCCGCTTCGACTGGGAGGCTGCGGCAGACAAATATCCTGGCCTGACTACCCCGGATGAAACCTATCACGGGATCATCTACACCAAACAGTTCGGTACCGCCGCCTATATCACCAAGTGCCGCACCCATCTGATGCGGGATCTGGGGGTTACCCCCAGCCCTCAAAACGCTTTCCTGCTCAGTCAGGGAATTGACACCCTTCACCTGCGGATGGAACGCCATTGCTCCAATGCCCTCAAGGTTGCCCAATATCTGGCCGAAAACCCGCTGGTATCCTGGGTTAGCTACCCTGGCCTCCCTGGAGACAAAAGCTATGAGTTGGCTAAAAAATATATGCCGCATGGTACCTGCGGCGTGATTTCTTTCGGTGTCAAAGGCGGCCGGGATGCTGCCTGCCGGTTCATGAACAACCTGAAATTGGCCTCTATCGCCATCCACGTAGCTGACCTGCGTACCTGCGTACTCCATCCCGCCAGCACCACTCACCGCCAAATGAATGACGCGCAGCTTGCTGAGGCCGGGGTTACCCCGGATCTGATCCGGTTCTCCGTAGGCATCGAGCACCCCGATGACATCATCGCCGACATCCAGCAGGCTCTGGACACCCTGTAAAATCTTTTGGAATCAGCTTTGCGCTTTTACCATTTACCTTCTTTCCCTAATTTCCAACCGCCTGCATGGAAACGCTTTTTCTGGCGGGTGGTTGCTTTATTTATTTGCTTTCTTTTACAGAAATATTTTTTGATCTATTGCGGATTTGTGCAAAAAATGGTAAACTATAGAGGATGGGTCCCATTAAAAAAGGGCCACACCTAACCGACAGGAGGAATATCCATGGAAACCAGGCTTCAGGAAATCGCTGCCCGCGGCAATAAGAATGTGAAGATCGGCATCATTCCCGGACATTTCGCCACCAACCATTCTCATGTCAACTATTATGTGGATATGACCCGAATCAAAAGCCATCACAGCATGGCAAAACAGGCGGCGGCGGAACTGGCCCGGCCTTATCTTGCCTCCACGCCCATTGATACCATTATTTGTCTGGAGGGCACCGAGGTACTTGGCGCTTTCCTGGCCGAAGAGCTCTCAAAAACCGGGAATCGCAGCATCAATGAATCTATGGATATCTGTGTGATCGCTCCGGAACTCAATGCCAACAACCAAATGATTTTCCGGGACAATACGCAGAAAATGATCTGGGGAAAACGGATCCTGCTCCTGATTTCCTCCGCCTCTACCGGTAAAACCATTAACCGGTCCATGGAGTGCCTGCAGTATTATAATGGCCATCTGGCTGGTATCGCTTCCATATTCAGTGCCATTGCTCAGGTACAGGATATACCGGTTCACGCTATCTTTACTGATAAAGATCTACCCGATTACCATTCCTCCCTGACCACCCAGTGTGAACTGTGCCAAAAACATGTGAAAATCGACGCTATTGTCAACAGCTTTGGGTATTCAAAAATTTAAAGGGGGTATGCCCAGTAAGAAACCAGTATATTCAATAAACCATTGAATCCACAGGTCATACAATTCCTTCCGCTTATACCCTGCCACCTTTTGAAAAAGCGGGTAAAACCCGACAGTAAGGACGTAGCCCGGATAATGCGTAAAAACGCTCCGGCTCATTGGGCCGGAGCGTTTCCTATTCTCTTGGATTTCAGATGCTGAACCAACGGATCTCATTGGCGTCCAGCTGCAGCGGGAAAGAACTGCCATCTCCGCGATAAACCGTGGTGGACTGTGGCTCATAAGTATTGTTAACCACACAGTATTTCCCGTTCCTGACGTAGGCGTGGACTTCCACATTGTAGTTTTCGCTGAACCAGCGGTGAAGATTCTCCTCGTCGTGGGAGGCCCACAGGATAGCCCGGTACAATAGCCGGGAATTCTCGAAGCTGTAAGGAAGGCCGCTGATGTACACGCCACGTCCCTTACCGCAGTCATGGACCGCCAGCTGCACCTCTTTGTCAATCTGCCGCAGAATGGTGGTATCCGGCAGGGCATAAATGTTCTTTTTCCCCTCGCCGAAATCGATCTTATCCCCCGCATCGGCGGTGATGAAATGAGAATGCTCCTCCCAATTGTATTTATCCACGTTGAGGGTAAAGCCCCGTTCCTCTTCCACACCCAGCACATCGGAAAGCTGGAAGAAACGGCCCTCATACTGCACGGCGGCAGGCTCTCCTACGCCGATAAAACCGCCGCCCTCATGGACGTACCGTTTCACCGCCGTCAGCACGGCTTCATCCATCCAGTTTTCTCCTCCTGAATAGGCGGTATAAGCGTCTCCTACATTGAGCACTACATCGAATTCCTTCAACAGCTCCGGATTCTCCCGGATGTCCTCAAAGCTGATGAACCGCACGTCAAAGGGAGCTCCGCTGAGGGCCTCAATAATCCCCGCATAGGAGTAATTCTGCTTGTAATACAGGGCATGATGAACCATATGGTTTCCCCAGGCCCGCATCTTTCCCCAGCAATTGAGTACCGCTACCCGCCGTACGCAGTAGGGCGTGGTTCCTTTGATATTCTCATACAGGGTACGGAATTCATCGCACACGCTCTCCACATACTCCACAAACTCCGGAAATTCCAGGGCCAGCTTTAAATATCCGCCGTAACCGATTCGATCAATGGGCTTGCGGAGAATGGCCCGCCGGGCCGTAACCCAGTTGACCTTGGCCTCCTTCACCGGATCTCCCCCCTCGTGGAAGGTGTCCGGGAAGAAATAAGGCAGAAAACGGCCCTCGGTGTATTTCACCCCGGGGATATCGCTGATCAGCCGCAGGGTGGCGCCGTTTCCCACGCTGCCCACCACCGCATCCAGGCCGATAGTGGGGAATTCCTCCATGAACGGCTCGGTGCCGATCCAGTGGTCCCCTAAGAACATCATGGCTTCCTTGCCGCATTCATGGGTGATATCCACCATTTCTTTGGCCAGTTTCGCTACCTCCCGGCGCTGGAAGGCCTGGAAGTCCCGGAACTCCCTAGAGGGGATCCGATAGGTATTGTTCATATAGCCCTGGTCGATAATGTATTCCGGGCGGAAGGGGTACCCGACTTCTTTTTCAAACTGCTCCAGAATGTAGGGGCTGACACTGGCCGAATAGCCGTACCAGTCTACGTATTTCTCCCGGGCCAGCTCATCGAAAATCAGGGTGAACTGGTGGAAAAAAGTAGTATACCGGATCACGTCTACATACGGATGGTCGGCAATAAATTTCCGCAGCCGTTCCATGGTGAATTTGTGGGTTTTAGGCTGGCGGACGTCAAAGGTAATCTGGTGCTCCACCCCCTGCCAGCCATTGGTCACCGCGTTGTACATATGGACCGGGTCCCACATAATGTATGCCAGGAAGCTGACGGTATAGTCATGATAGGCGACGGCGCTGATCACCACATCCCCTTTTTCAGCGTCGTAATGCCAGCGCTCCGCGGGAACTACCTGGCCGGTAGTCCGATCCACTACCTCCCACCAGCGGCGGATATCATCCTGATCGTTCACCTTCAACATGTCGGGATATAGGTGATCCATCAGATGGATAGACAGGCTGTCTCCCTCGGCGGTATGAAAGCCGGTCATAATGTACATCTGCTGGATTTCATCCGGATTGGCCTTGGCCCAGGCATTATCCTTCCGAGTAGTATAATAGGTGGAATACACCTTGGCGTCCACAGCCTTGAGCTCCGCAGGAAAATCAGTGCCGTCGCAGTCCCGGATGGCATCGGCGCCCCAGCGTTTCATGATTTCCAGAGTTTCCGGCACCACGTCCAGGTCGGTAGGAATCGTGACACGCCCAGATGCTTTTATCGTGCTATTATCTGTCATAACAATATCATCCCTTCCCGCGCCGATATGATTACCTCCCGGCGCCTCATGAGGTGGTAGTATACAGTTGTTCCTCCATAACCAGCGGCCCGCCTTGTACAACAAGCTTCGCCTTTTGATAAAGGTACACAACAGGCGGACGGCTTCCCGTTACAGCCCGGCATCCGCCCTTACAGGACGCACCCTACCAAGCCTATGGCCAATAAGGCCATACGCCTGGTTAAAGGGGGCTGAGAAGCATAGCGGCTGGGGAAGGTGAGCCGTTTCCAGCTGGTGTAAAGCGGCTGTCCGCCTCGGTATCAGGACTGCCGCTGTTTTTTCTCCGCTTCTTTTAAGGAGGCTTTCGCCATCCGGTCAGCCTTTGTATATTTACGGTTATATAGATACAGCAGTACCAACAGCCCGGCCAGGCCCACCATCATGACCAGCAGCCAAACTGTGCCCTTGTTCATCTGCCCGATGATGATCAGGGCCATACACAATACAAAGGCAGCCGCAACCGCCAATCTTTTAATAATTTGCATATCGTAGCGCCTTCCTTTCTGATGGGAGCCGCCTTATCGACGGCCCTCCGCGCAGTACTCAGCCCTTGATCCCGCCCACGGTCATACCTTGGGTCAGCTTCTTCTGCACGCACATATACAGGACCAGGGTAGGCAGCATCACAATCACCAGGCCCGCGTACAGTTGGCCGTATTCCGCCGCGGCGTTCTGGGCCTTCATCAAATTCATCAAGCCTACCGGCAGGGTACGGTTGTCCCCGCTCATCAAGGTCATGGCGATAATATACTCATTCCAGAAGGACAGGAAGTTGAACAGGATCACTGTAATAATGCTGGGTTTCGCCATAGGGAAGATAATCTGCACCATGGTACGGAAATTGCTGCTGCCGTCCACATAGGCCGCTTCTTCAAAATCCTTGGGAAGGGTTTGAAAATAGCTGGACAGCAGGTAAATGGTAAACGGAAGGGCTGTAGCCGCGTAAATCAACGCCAGGAAAAAGCGGTTGTTCAGCAAAAAACCACTGCTGATATTCAGCAGATTCCCCAGGGGTGAGCCTGGCTCAATCCACTGCTTAAGCAGCTTATCCCCATCAACCAGCATCAGGAAAATGGGTACCACGATATAGTTGACGTTGATAAACAGGCCGCCCATAAAGGCTGTACGCAGTACGCTCCGGCCGCGGAACTTGAACCGGGACAGGGCGTAAGCCGCCGGCAGGGCAGTGACCAGCAGCATGGCCAAGGCCATGGCGGTTACGATTACCGAGTTGAAGAAATAGGCGCCCATGTTGGCTTTCTCAAAGGCGTCCCGGAAATTCTGCCAGTAAAAGCCGTTGGGCAGGGCCCACGGATTCCCATAAAACTCGCTTTTTTCTTTCACCGACGCCAGAAATGCCCAGCCTACGGGTACCACGATGGAGACCACAAAAATGATCAGCACCACGTAGATGAATATTTTGTAGAGGGTTTCGCCGCTGAAGCCTTTTCGTTTGTTCATGCCCGGTACCCTCCTCTCAATATTCCAACGGTTCCCGCTTGGTTACGGCGTTCACAATAGCCGCCAGCGCGAACGAGAAGATAAAGACCACTACGCCGATCGCCATGCCGTAACCGTAGGAGGAGTTGGTATAAGCCTGGCCATACATATAGCTCAGGAACACCTCTGACTGCCCATCAGGCTTGCCGTTGGTCATGGCCTTCACAAACAGGAAACTCAGGTTAATATTGCTGATAATGAAGAAGGTCAGCGTGGTCCGGATATTGGTCCAGATCAGAGGGATGGTGATCTGGAAAAACTGGCGCATCCGCCCAGCACCTTCCAGCCCCGCACTTTCATACAGACTCTCCGGCACTGCCGACATACTCGCCATATACATCACCATATAATAGCCGATGGCCTGCCATACCAAAGCCCCCGCCAGGGAGTAGATCACCAGCTTTTGGTCTCCAAGCCACAGGATGGGGTCCTCTTTGACGTTGGTAAACAGGCTCAGAATGCTGTTGAGCAGTCCCTGGTTGGGATCATAGATGGCGTTAAAGATAGCGGCGATAACCACCACAGAGAGGATATTCGGAATGTAAAAGATGATGCGGAAGAAATTCTGTCCTTTGATCTTTTCCCGTGTCAGGATCCCGGCGAACACCAGGGCGAAGGCAAAGGTAATCACCGTCACCACCACGATGAGCAGAACCGTGTTCTGGAAGGAACGGAGAAAATTCTCATCGGCCATCAGGGTTTTGAAATTGGAAAGCCCCACAAAGGTCTTGTTGCTGGAAATGCCGCCCCACTTGAACATGGACATCCAGAAAACCTGGAGGGTGGGGATCACCATGAAGATGATGAATAGGATGGTGGCGGGGAGCACGCACAGCGCGGCGAATCGACCCCGTCCCTTTTGTTTGTGCATGGATATCCCTCCTTTTTGCCTTATCCCCCTGGCCGGGGGTTGAAAACGAAATGACAGTTGGGGCCTCGGGGCAGCAGCCCGTACGGCCCTCCCTGTGGGCGGATCACAGGCGGGAAAAATCCCGCCTGTCTGCGCTTGCGCCGCTGGAAACCTACTCCCCGCGGGCGAAGAAACGAAGGAATGACGGGCGCCGGTAACGCCCGATGCCCGCCATTTCCAACCGTAAAAGACTCTTTATTTCAGGGCGCCCCGCAGAGCATCAGAGGCCTTAATGATGTCGGCCTTCCACTGCTCCACCGTCTTGTCGCCGCTGACAATGCTGTCCACAGTGCCAAACACACTCTTGGCGATATCCACGCCCTCCACCGGCTCAGTAGCAACAAAGGCTCCCATGGCGGCCTTCGCGCCATTGTCATAGATGCTGTAGAACAGCTTCAGATCGTCGTTGACCAGGGAACTGGCGGTGGTGATGGGCTGCACCGCGCCGCCCACGCCCTTTTCGGCAAAGATCTTGGCGGCCTCATCGGAATACAGGAATGCCATGAATTTATCCGCCAGTTCCGGATTCTGGGCTTCCTTGGGGCTCCACATCTGCTCGAAAAAGGTGTAGGAATACTGATCGCCGTCGCCTACGGCCGGGAGAGCGGTGAAGCCCCATTCAAAGCCCTCGACCCGGGGAACATCCGCCATCTCGCCCACCACCCAGGTACCGTTGGGCATGAAGATAGCCTTGTTGTCCAAAATGAGCTGCTGGTTTTTCAGATAGTTGGAATCGTTGGCGTTGGAAACGGTGGTTTTTTCGGTGTAGGAGGCCAGCTTGGCCACGATGTCCAGCACCTGCTGGGCTTCCGCGGTATCCCAGATGCCTTCCTCATACCGGGTAACCTTGTTAAAGAAATCCACGCCGCCCACTTCGTACATCAGAGCGTACATAAAGGCATCAAAATAACCGGTGGTGGGATAAGTGAACAGGGCGATTCCCTCCGCCTTGGCTTTTTCACCCAGCTCCCACATCTCGTCCCAAGTCTTGGGCAGATCCCAGCCCTTGGTTTTCAGCAGGTTAGCATCGTAGAACAGGCCGCAGGGTCCATAAAACATGGGAGCCAGATACGTTTTTCCATCAGAATAAGGGTTGGTGATGGAGGTATCCAGGAAACCAGGGATGATCTTCTCCTTCACTGTTTTACTCTCACCGGGAACGGTCATATTCAGCATATTGGACAAATCCCGCAGGCCGTCTTCCTTAATCATGGTCTCAGTCAGGGCCGCGTCCCGGCCTACTCCCAGATGCACCACATCGGGATAATTGCCGGCTTTCATCTGAGGGCTGATCTCGTCCTCCAGGGTCTTGCTGATGGTGAGGTCCACCGTCACACCCTCGTTGGCGGCTTCAAAGGCTTTGGCGATTTCCCGCCACATGTCGGCGCCGTAGGCGGATTCCAAAGCGGCCACCTTCAACACCTTTTTCTGGGTGCTGCCACCATTGCTGGTGCTGTCAGCAGGAGCTTTACAGCCCGCGAAAGCAGTCAGGACGAAAGCGGCTGCCAAGCCTAAGGATAATGCTTTTTTCATATGGATCCTTCCTTTCTTTCCGGCCGCCCCGTGGGAACACCCTGCCGGGTTTACGGCCCGTGTAATGAAGGACATTTACCAGTATACCTGAAAAGCAGCCGGCCGTCCTTCCTGACCGGCATCTCTTCGTGGAAAAAATGTTTGCTGTTAAGGTACCCTCTGGATCTTTACACCATCAGTATACCGTATTTTTCCGCAGGTTCAAGGGAAAAGTTGCTCACGTTTTTAGCTTTATTGCGTTTCTTGGGAAATATAGCTAAATTCATTTGACTTTCAAACTTTATTTTCGATTCAGCAGGAAAAGCGGAAAGAAAGCCATAAGGCATCCCAGCTATTATATCCAGTAATATCAAAAATATGTCAACCGGTTTAGAAATCTTGCCAAACCGGTTTTTACATAGTATAATAAAAAAGACGCTGGCTTCCCTTCCCCCTTTTTTGATTGCGCAAGATTGTTGAAAGCCTCTGATCAACTGGCTGTACTGAAAAGGAGGTCCCGCCATGAGCAACCATCGTTATTCCCTGGATCCCCACCCCGAAGACCGTATCCAGCTGAAACTGCTGTATGTCACTTCCGCCAAGTATGAGGGTGACTGGCATTCTATCCCCCATGCCCATCATTTTTCCGAGTTCTTTTATGTGCTGGGCGGCAAGGGCCGTTTCCTGGTCAGCGGGAACACTTTTGAGGTACAGGAACACGACTTGGTGATCGTCAATCCCAACGTAGCCCATACCGAAATGTCCCTTGCCAGCAATCCTCTGGAATATATCGTCCTGGGGGTGGAAGGGATTTGCTTTGACTTTCAGCAGCCGCAGGCCGACGCCGAATACCGGCTGGTTTCCTATCGGGATCAGTCCCCAGCCATTCGTCAGGAATTCCTCTTTTATCTGCGGGCTCTCCTGGCAGAGGCTGAACGTGATCTTCCCTACCAGGAAACCATTTGCCAGGATCTGCTGGAAGTCCTGATGATTATTATGATCCGCCATACCAATTTCACCCTGTCGGTTGTCCCCTCTAAAAAAGCGAATATGGCATGCGCTCAGGCCAAACGATATATCGACCAGCATTTTCGGGAGGCCATGACCCTAGAGGATCTGGCGGAATTGGCCCATGTGAACAAATACCACTTGGTTCACACCTTTACCAACGATTATGGCTTGTCCCCCATCCAATATCTGATCAGCCGCCGGGTAGAAGAAGCTAAAAACCTGCTGAAAACCACTGATCACTCCATTTCCGAGATCGCTAATTTTACCGGCTTTGCCTCCCAGTCCTATTTTGCCCAGACTTTTCAAAAATTTACAGGGGTCAGCCCCAGCCGCTACCGCCGTCAGGCCAAAAATGCGTAGGTTTGGATTAACCATGAGTTATGGGATCCAAGAGTTTCCCTTTGTAAACGATCCGGAGGTCATCGGCAAATGGGAATATTGGGATATTGTGGACCAGGCAACCGCCTTTTCCGTCTCCGCCGTCCAGTCTTCTTTCAGCGGAAGGGAATTCCGGGAAATCGTCTTTCTTCCCGGGGGAGAGCCGTACTGAATATTCGAAGGATGAACCAAGGGGACTCTCTTTACTCATTCCGGCGGTGACGCTCCTGTGATCCGCAATCCTTATACCCTGGATTCCATGGACGGAGACCTGTATATGTTCCTTGAGATAAGGGCCGATGGGAAACCGTATACGAAGGTGCTCAAAAAGGTATCCGGCAGGTCCTACACGATACAGGAACTCCGAAAAGCCGACGATATTGACCGGCCGTTTCTTCCGGACAGAGAAGTAATGGGAAGCTGGAAGACGGTGGACTTTGTATCGCAAGCCGATGATTTCTCTCCCGGAAAGTCTCATGTGGAAAAGCTGTGGTTGGAGCGGGTGGATTTTTGCCCGGATGGGACCGCAGTCAGACGATACGACGGAGAGGACTGGAACGACCGATGGACGAAAGGTTGTCTGCTGGATCTGAAGAAAAGCGCGGCTTCCGCCTATTTTATCCGCCGTATAGACGGCAGGGAGTATCTGTTTCTGGAATGGAAAATGGGCAACGTCGTTTACGGCGGCCTGAAACCGGAGTTGTATGTTTTTGAAAGATTGAGATTCTAAACAGGAAAAGAGAGGACTGACAAATCGTCAGTCCTCTCTTTTCCTGTTTAGGGGGCCATATCCAGATCAGTAGGTCACCAAAAACCGGCGGCCCTGTGTTTCCTTGAGATAGGCACCGTATATCTCTGGCTGTTCCTCCTTGAGTCGGGCAGTATCCAGCCTCTTGGCGGTATACGGAGTCCAGCGGATTTTCACCCCATCTACCGTCACTTCTTCCTGCTCTCCCAAATAGGCCTTTAACATGGATTCCGCCGCCTGAAGCCGTTCCTCTAAAGCGGCAATTTCCCTCTTGGTTTCCTGATACACTGCCAGCTGGGTCCGTATATCGGTCAGGTTCATAAAAACCAGCCTCCTTTCCTGTACAGCCATGTATATGAAAAAGAAGCCGGATTCATGCTGAAAAGCAGCATAGAATGTATGGTTCGCCGCATATCCTGTATTGTTTTCCGGTGGAGATTACAATATGGGAGGCTTTCTATATGATGACCATACCCCTATCCGGGTCCACGCGTTACGCGGATGCCAGCCCTTATCCCCCTGTTCAGGTCACAACACCCAATCCTGCCTATGCCCGCGCCATGCTCAGCAATATCGGCGGCCGCAATTCCGAAATGTCCGCAGTCAGCTTGTATGTTTATAACAGCCTGGTAACCGGCTCTTCTTTTGAGGAGGTAAGTCAAACCTTCCGGCAGCTGAATCTGGTGGAAATGCGGCATCTGGAGATTTTTGGGAAATTGGCTCTCCGGCTTGGTGCCGATCCCCGGCTATGGAGCTGGCAGAACCGCCGGCGGGTCTACTGGTCTCCTTCCTATAACCAGTATCCCCGGGAACTGAAAGCCCTGCTCACCAACGCCATCGCCGGTGAAAAAGCTGCTATACGGAAATACCAATACCAGGCGGAAAGTATCCAGGATTCCGGGATTGTTGCCTGTCTGCAGCGGATTATCCTGGATGAGGAAAGGCATGTGGAAATCCTGACCGGCCTGGCGGAACAATACGCCTGACTCCGGCCCACCTGCCTATCCCTACACATGACGTTCTGCCTGGCGGTATACGGTACAGCTTTCTTTTACAGACCGGTGCGGTTCCCTTTGTCCATGGTTTTCCCCAGTCTCCTGCCCGTCAGCGGGTTCCCCCACGTCCGGGCCCTTCCCCTGACCACCCACGGCCTGCGGCGATACTGCTCCAGGCCGGATCAGTCCCACGCCTTGACTTTGTCCTTCCCAGGCGGTATGATCGGGTCAAGGAGGGAAACCTTATGAACTTTGTCGTACTGGATGGGCACGCTGTCAATCCCGGTGACCTGTCCTGGGAAGCTCTGGAAGCCCTGGGCAATGTCCGGGTATACGACCATACCGCCCCGGAAGATACCATCAGCCATATCGGCACGGCCGATATGGTGCTGACCAACAAAACCTTGATCACCGCACGGATACTGGACGCCTGCCCTCAGATCCGGTATATCGGCGTATTGGCTACTGGCTATAACGTGGTGGATTTAGAGGCGGCGGCCCAGTGCGGCGTGGCGGTAACCAATATTCCCGCTTATTCCACTCGTTCCGTAGCCCAGTTTACTTTTGCTCTGCTGTTGGAACTATGCCATCACATCGGAGAGCATGACCGAAGCGTTCATGCAGGCGACTGGTCCGTCTGCCCGGATTTTTGTTATTGGAATACACCGCAAATCGCTCTTGAGGGAAAAACGTTGGGAATTTATGGCTTCGGCCGGATCGGACGGGCCGTAGCCGCCATCGCCCCAGCTTTCGGTATGAAGGTACTGGCCTACAGCCGCCGTCCTGACCACCAACTGGAAAATGCCAATTTACGATTTGTTGACTTTCCATCCCTGCTGGGACAAAGTGATGTGGTATCGCTCCACTGCCCTCTTACCGCGGAAACACGCTGCCTTATCCGCCGGGACACGCTGGTTCAGATGAGGGATGGGGCCATGCTGCTCAATACTGCCCGGGGTCCATTGATTCATGAAGCGGATTTGCGGGACGCCTTGCTCTCAGGGAAGCTGGCGGGAGCGGCGGTGGATGTGGCGGAAAATGAGCCTTTACCCCCCGACCCCCCCTTGCTGGAGGCCCCTAATTGTATTATCACTCCCCATATCGCTTGGGCCCCTTCGGATACCCGCTGTCATCTGCTGGAACTAGCGGTACACAACGTGGAGGCGTTCGCGCGCGGCGAAAGGCTGAACCGGGTGGAACCTCCCCGGTAATCCCGCGGTTCGGCAAGAAAGCACATGGTTTAGCCAGTTCTATAGGGCCCCATTCGGATCATAAACAGGTTCATTGATCTTCTTACAACGGCGTCTTAATGGGCTGAAAAAGTTGTTTCATCAAAAAAGACAAGGCTTGCAAATCTCTGGTAGAATGAAATTACAACACTAATCATTCCGACAGAGATAGCAAACCATGTCTGAAAAATGGTACTATTAAAATGTAAAATTCATCAAAGGGCAGTTCAAATGGTTGATTTAAGGCAGTATTACAGAAGCTTTCCAAATGGAGTTTTTGACATCAGGCTAATCCATACACGCTGTGCCGTGTAGCTGGTGCCTGATAGGACAACTTAAAATATGAAGCATCCGGCCCTCTTAAAGGAAACTCCATTGCCAGCCAGCTGCACTCAAGCAAGAAAATAGCAAACTAATTTGCGCGAAATGATTGCTCCTACCGACTATTGAACTATAGCCCTATGATACATACATCCGGGGTAAATCGCGGCTCACACTTTTTGGCACCATCAGCGTGATGGATGATCGATCGTATCCTCCCAAAGTTAGATCTCAGGCAAATTCAGCTATTCTGCGACGGAAATGCAGGTAGTTCTCAAAT
The DNA here is from genome assembly GCA_944382025.1 of uncultured Clostridia bacterium. Taxonomy (GTDB): domain Bacteria; phylum Bacillota; class Clostridia; order Oscillospirales; family Acutalibacteraceae; genus UMGS1623. The sequence continues at coordinate 14,095 of CALWMQ010000117.1, forward strand.
GAAACTTCCTCCGGCACGCCATGGTCACAGGTAGGAATATAGCCGCCCCGCTCGTGAAGAGCGGGCAAAATACCGTCCAAATACCGATCGATCTCATCAGGGGTAGTGGCGAGAATACGTTTATCGATGCCCCCTGACAGTAACAGATCCGGCCATTTCCGCGACGACTCCAAAATGTCGGAACCAGCGGCTGCTTCAAAGGGGCTGATAAAATTCATTCCAATGGCTTCCCGGTACAGATCGATCACCGGCCAACAGAAACCATCGGTATCGACTTGGATATTAAGCCTTCGATTTTTATCCAATTGACGGCCGCGAATATTGTGAATGAGCTGCTGATAATACGGGAAAAGAAACTCCTTCATCATATCGGGGGAAATCAGTGGGCCGTGATTATAACAAATGTCCTCTGCCAAGAACACTTCATCGTAGGTTACCTCTTTCTGGATCTGTGCTGTCACGCTGTCAGCTAATTCCAACCAGGTCTGCATACAGTCATGGATGAGTTCCGGTTGATCATAAAACAGATAGCACAGATCCGCCGGCCCCATAAGACTGCGCAAATACATGTACCCGCCTATCATCCGCTGACTGATGACCTTGCCCTGTCGGGCCGCCGCCACGGCATCCTTTACAATTTCAGCGGTTTTCTGGATCCGCGCCGGGTTCTGGGGGTTAAGACGCCATTTCACATCCTCCTGCCAGGTTTTCATATCCTTAACCGGTGTGGACAAATACTCAGGCATATATCCAGAACGGCGGTCTTTAAAAAACAACACATGTCGCCCTGCAAAATCCTGTACAACCTCCTGGTTCCCTCGGTCTTCAATCACTTTTTCCTCAAAAAATGGGCTGAACTCCGCTTCGCACCAACCCAGATTCCAAATATCAAACTGGCCGGGATCGTCAAACTGAAAACACTCTCTGAGATAGGCGTCATAATCTCCCGAAACCTCTGACATCGGTTTTAGATGTCCTTCGCTAATCCAGCGATCCAGCGTATAATAACCGAATTCCCGAAGCACAAAAGGCGCTCCTGGTTTTCCATCGTAAAAATCTCGTAGCTTACGAACGCTTTCTGCCATCTGCTCCCTGGGAAGCAGCCCGTGAATTCCGTCGTCCATAAAAAATACCTTCCTTTTCCACGTTACATATTGGAGACATAGTTCAGCCGCATGACAATATCCTGGCTATGATCTCCGAATTTTTCTCCAAATATATTGATGCCGCCTTGGTTCACTGCGTCTTTCTTGATGCCGATTCGGAAAGAAATGTAATCTTTGTCATACAAGTGTAAATCCATCAATGTCACCGGGGATACTGGAAGCTCGTCAATATAACTGCCTTCCTCATCCACCTTGAAGCTCTTGAGCAAACCATACTGGGTATAGAGATCCGACCACCAGTCCGGATTGTTCTTTCCCCTGCGGCCGCCGAAATCCCCGGGCGATACATAGGTGAGGACTTCCACTCCGTTGATCCAAATCGTTATGTCGCTGGGCCAAATATTTCGGTAATTGGCTGCCTCTGAACACAGCTCTAAGGAAATCTCTATGCTAGTGGCCTGACCAATACTCAAGCAGGAGCAGGGAAAACGGTACTCTACATAGCCCCGATTAAACCATAGCAATTGCGCGCTAAAGCGGTCGGGATGATAAAAAACCGAGGGAGTATCATCTGTCCCTACATATCCTCGTTCGTTGACCATGCCACAGGTAGGCTCAACTTGACAGTCAAAATAGCTGCCAAGCGGTGCAGATATCAGCATAAACTGCTTATCCGGGACTCCCCCCCGGTCTGATACAATGATCAAATCCAGAGCATCCAACCGCAGACTACAGACCTTTTTTGCCCCGCGAAGGCCAGGTTGATATTCCGAAAAAATCAGTTCCGCCGCCTCCAGGGTTTTTACGTGCATGGCGGCCGAGGAAACAGGAATTTGCAAAATGGTTGCAATCTCATTAACCGATAGAGTTCTCTCCCGCAACATACGAAGAATCTCCACTCGTACATCGGATGCCAGAGCTTTCCCAAGATTGACGAGTTTTTCCGTCTCCCCCAGTTCGATAGATGTTTTCCGGTTCATATCCAAACCTCCGTTTTCGCTCTATCCTTTTATCTTCATTTTAGATTTATCTGCCGGATTTTGTCAAGCGAAACCTTTGGTGTACGATCTGCATTCAGTAGGCCGTTGATCTCTTGCTGGACATCAGTGAGTTGGGTGTAACAATACCCGCACACGATATCCATCGACTTAATGGCATCCGTCAATGACTCAATCCTCTCAAGACAGGCCGCCTCATCTTTGACTTTGCCATTATACCCCCATCCGTCACTCCCTTCAATGGCTACACCGCCGTATTCGCTGATAATCACCGGTTGACCCTCATAACTATATCCCGAAGCAAAGGCGTAACGGTAACTGTAGACATGCAGTTCACCTCTAATCGGTTGACAACACTTTCATGAAAAATCTGCCCAACAAAAAGTTCAACATAAACAATATAAATGCGATGGCAGATGCATACCCTAATTCAAAACGGATAAACCCGTAATCATACATATGGGCCACGATAGTATGAGCACTGTAATCCGGGCTGGGAAAACCGGCCACTGAAACGGTAATGTCATATACGTTCAAGGAATTCACAATGGCCATTATGGCGTTAAACAAAAGATAGGGCTTCATTTGAGGCAATACCACATAGAACAAATCCTGAAACCGGTTTTTAATACCATCAATCGCTCCTGCTTCACTAAGCTCCGGATTCAGGCCGGACAAACCAGCCAGATTGGTCAAAAATCCCGAACCCATGCTCATCCATACTGAAATCAGAATCACCAACGGCATAATATACTGGGGATCCTTCGTCCATAAGATGGGGCTTTTTATAATGTCCATGTCCAACAGCAAGGTGTTGACCAGACCATAACGGTCCGAGGAGAAAAGATACAACCATACCACCGAAACCGCCAGACTGCTGACGATGGAAGGAGCATAAAAAGCCAGCGAAAACGCGTTCCGGGCATGGAGCTGGTTAATGGCCCACGCAAAGATGAAGGAAGCCAGAAAGCCCACCGGCCCGGCAATGACAGCGAACCCTAGGGTGTTAGTCAGTGCCTTGATAAACAGATCATCGTTGGTAAAGAGTTCCACATAGTTTTTTAAACCCGCAAACCGCATAGGCTGCACAATATTGTAGTGGGTGAAACTAAGAGCTAACCCCCAAATCACTGGGATTAATACAAAGCACAGAAACAGCAGCGCGAAAGGGAACAGCATGGTATACCCTTCTATTTCACGACGATTTAAGCGCTTGTGCCGGGCCTTTACCTGCGCCATCCTCAGTTGCCTCCTCCTATGCCGTATTCATCCTGTTTACGCTTCAATTCGCGTTCGATTTCCTTGACGGCCTCTTCCAGAGCCACGCGGGGCTCCTGACCATTCATCACCGCTCGGGTCCAGGCGTTGTTAATTTGCCGCCCTGTGATATAGCCGCCCAGGACATTCCTGGGATTTCGCATATCCAGCATGGCTTCCTCGAACACTTGCAAATCCTCTTTATCCCATGGTAAATTGCTGAAAGCCTCAGTATTGGCGGTAAACCATCTGGCCTGCAGGCCCACTGTCGCCTCAATATCCTCGCCATATCTCTGTTGAACATCAGCGCTCATATACCACTGGAGAAACTCCCATGCCGCCTCATTTCCTTCCGCCTTATCAAACATAATGCAGGAGGTCAGGGCACCGATGGCTTGCCGATTCAGACTACCATCCTCATTACGGGTACCGGGAATCCGCGCAACTTCCCACTTGCCATACAGCTCCGGCGCGGCGACTTTCAGAGTCAAGTATTCGTTAAGTCCCCCTACAAATATGGGGATGTCGCCTACCCGGAAATGATTAAAGGTATTGATCTCTGAGGGCAGATTGTATTGGGTATAGCTGCGAACCCATTGGTAAAACGCGGAATAGGCCGTTTCACTATTCAATAGGGTGTTCAACCCCGTTTCATCGTACAGATCACCATTAAGCTGCCATAAATAAGTATAAAAGGCACAATATTGATACTGAGCAGTGGTACTGGTGGTAATGGGAATATAAAAATTGTAATTGTGCTGCTTGAGCGAGGGTAATACTTTTGCATATAAAGTATCCCAGTCCTCCGGAATCTCCAGATGGAGCTCGTCAAAAATATCGGTCCGCACCATCATAAACTGAAAATCCATCGTTTCTGGCAACGCGTATACACCGTCATTGTAAACAAAGGGCTCCAGTGCGCCAGGAACAAAATAGCTCGCCAGCTCCTCATATCCGGGTAACTGGCTCAATTCCACCACACTCTCTCTGATAGCGAGTTCCACCGGTGTGCTGGAATCACTTCCTATCGCTAAATTGGGAGAGTTACCAGTGACAATGGATAACAATAAGGGACTGACTCCGCCAATCGCGCCCACAGAACCAGTTGGCAAAATGTTAATCCGTACTCTTACCCCCGTACGCGGCGTATATTCCTCGTCCGCCATCTGCTGGAGCAGTTCGCCCCATTCACGGCCACGGGCAATCCAAACGGTGATTTCGTCTGTTATCTCCGTCCCCTCAATATCGCCGCCCAACTGGTTATAATCCTTCACAAAGGAGGCAATAAAATTCATGAAGGTCGCCTTTGCACGTTGAAAGAAGCTGCTTTTTACCTCTTTAACCGGACTACCGGGAGCTGCCAGTTCCAAAAAGTCCAGGGTCATGGGCATACTCAAAATTTCAGTATACCAGGTAGAGAGATTGGTCTGCATGTTCGTCAAAGATCCATCAGAACCGCTACTGACCGGAATAGTCTCCGGATGTCGGATATAGCCGTCCAATTCATCGGCGGCACTCATCAAATTAGATATGACGGTCGCTTGTTTGCCGCTGATTTCCAGAAGTCGTTCCGCCTGAGACCGCAGTTCATCCCGCAGGTTTTCCAACGTGGGAATCAGCCAGGAGATCTTCTTATCCAATTCATATTCAAAATTGGGATCAGGAGTGGATCCCACGATGGTCAGTATGTCTCGGAGCAGATCAGATAAAATCTCTCCGCATTCCTTTAAGCTGTTCTGTACATCCCGTAACTCGCCGCTGACCACCCGCAGGGTGATTTCTTGTTCCCCGGCCTCCAAATAGATACGATAAGGCTCTTCGTCGGAACCCAGGGCTGCTGTTTGCCAGCTGCTTCCGTAGAGAAAAGGCACGGCATCCGCTTCTTGGAAGGGTACTTCTCCGTTGATAAGAAGCTGCCGGTATATCACCAGACCATTACCAGTCGTTTGTAAAAAACGGGTGTTGATTTGGTAGTAACCAGTTTCAGGAACATCTACCTTCCAGGTCAGATATTGCCCGCCAGTCTGCCAACGATCACCACCAATGGTATTTAAACGAATGAGAGAATATTCAAAGGGAGAAGAGGCCGGATCGGAATCGCTGATCCGACGAATGGTTCTGTCGGAACGATATTCCGCTTGCTCCGCCTCCAGATATAGGGTTTCGCCTGTGTAATCCGAAGCGTTATGTAGTCCTAGATATTCTTCGTAGGTGGGAAGTACGGCGGGAGGCTCCACGTACAAGGAACCCACCACCATGTTCCCGGACACATGAACCAACGTTATAGTGTGCTCTCCGGCAGTAAGATAAACCTCTAACGGGCGGGAATAAAATGCATTCGTATCTCCAAAATATTGCTTGTTCCATTGGCAAACCTGCTCGAGCTGAGGAGAACGTTCATCACCGTTGTAATCATAGAAGGTATCGCCCGATTCCTTCCATTTTCGGTCAAAAGGAATGTTTTCACTATCCTCACAGATGGATTCGCCATCCACCAATAACCCACGCTGGATGGAAGCTACTTCGCCGGGCAACGTCAGATAATCTAAGGCCAGAACATACAGACCGGCTTTTTCTATCTGGATGGTAGTCTGGATGGACTCCTGCTCTTCATCCCATTGGTAGGCTAAACCGCTGTAACCCTCAATATCTTCTTTCGCCTCAATACCTGTCCATTCGGTGGAACAGTAGGATCCTTCACCCGGCTGGTATCCCTTCTCGGCGTATTCCTCCAATAACTCACAATAATTCTGAAGTTCGGCGGCGGCCTCCGTCTGGGAGCCGCCGCCCACATCATACTTATCTTTCACTGGTTGGCCAGGGGCTGCCGAAACCGTCAGCCCCGCCAACAGCAGGAGGCACAGAGCGGATGCCAACATCCGCTCGCAAGCCCTTTTTGTGCTGTTCTTATGAATGTTGCAGGCCATGCTGCGCACCTCCTGAGAGAATCAAAAAGAATTAATCGTTCGGGGGAACCAAAGCGGTTTTATCCTCGGTAAAGGTCCATCCATCGGCCAGCTTCTGATCCAGCCAATCCTGATGCAGTTTTTCACCCAGCGCTTGAATCTTGGCGCATTGATCGGTAATGGTTACCTGCCCCTCATAGATTTGGGTCTCCGAAGCCCAGATGGAAGGATGGAATTGACTTTCGATCACATCGGACCATAAGAACATAGTCGCATTCTCATACATCTCATCCCGCTTCTCCCACAGTTCCAGCACTGCCTCGTTAGTCACCAGGGGCTTAAACTTCTCATTTACCTGCTCACGCAGTTCGCTGTTGGA